>NZ_JBFTZS010000038.1:0-16877 GCF_056406675.1 Caulobacter sp. P1_B12_2
GACGCGCCGAGTTGAGGTGCTGATGCTCCTCGTTGACCAGGTCGGCGTCGGGATCGATGAACGTCGCCCGGGCCCAGGCCTCAAGCTCGGAACTGGGCAGAAACGTCGGCCCCCCACCTTCGAGCATCTCAAGGGGCGGCATCGGTCGCAGCATCGTGACCTCGCTCTCACGTCTCTACGCCAGCCCTTGCCGAGGCGCCGTACATGGGTTGAGACTGAAGTGCGGGCACGCGCCCACGAAAGAGGTGTCAGGGACCGTTCTCCGGTCCTCTACACCCTGGGATCGTCGTGCCCGCTGGGGGCAGTCTTTCCTAGCCGACGGTCGCCCCGACTCCCGACATATACCGACGGTGAGTCATTGATATAGGTCGTGGGGCGATACGGCCTCAATAGCAACCAGCTAATGGAGAAATTCTACGAACTAAGCTGGCAACATGTGGATGGAGCTCACCCATTCGTGCGCCAGAGATATCGCTAGTATGACAGTGAATAAGATCCCCGTTTCCGCCAAGCGGCGTGGTGCGAGCAAGGGGAGGATAAACACACAAAGTACCGTTGCGATGTATATGGGATTGCGCTCATCTTCAATCATGGCAATGCATAGAACGATATTCCCCAGAGCAGGCGCTAATATTGAGATAATTCTATTGCGAATAGTCAACCAGTTGATCATGGCTACAATCGCGTAAGTGCAAATGGCGAGGAAAGATACTGACGCCCACATAGAGATATTGGAAGTATCGAGTGAAGCTCCAATGGTGGCCATAAAAAGAAGGATGCACGAGCCTATGGCAAGTACTTCAATATACCATCGTGGCTGTTCATAATTTTTGCCAAGTCGCGAAGCAATCGCATAGGCAACAAAAGGTAGGAAAAATAGCAAAGTAGCTAGGGTGTCGGGCGTCAAATCGAGCGGGATTGATAGTGGTTTAACGAAAGTTGCAACTTTCTCGCGGATCGGCTCCCAGCATTTGACCAACCAAGTTGCCCAAGTACCGATATCGTCGAGGCCCGCAAGAGCGGAGAGCGTGGTTGGGAGCAAGACTGCCAAGCGCGCAAGTCGGGAATGATATAACATCGAAGCCCAAGGCGGGATTGAACTCTCGATCTTCTCCCAAGTCACCAATGTTGCCCCCAAAGCGTTGGTAGGGGGCCACCGTTGCGTGCTGCGCTCGAAAAGCCAAGTGAAGGTTGATCTACGCCGCGTACAAATCGGCAGGTTCGATATGCTCCACATTGATCTTCACCGGCTTGACTGATCCGCGCCCATAGACCGCCTGCATGATGAGCGAGGCTCGCCCGTCTCGTGTCGCCTTGGCGATGGTCGCCGTAAGGCCCTTGAACGGTCCCTTGGTGATCTTGACCTTCTGGCCAGCCGTGTAGTTCGGCACGCCGCGGGGCGTGAAGTCGAACGCGCCAGCCTCCTCCGCTTCCTTCACGGTGCTGATGAAGCCATCGGCGATCGGATAGGCCCGGCCGGAGATCCCGATCAGCGACGCGATGCCCTCGACGTCCCGCAGCTTGTGCATGTCGACGATGGCGGGCACGCATTCTCATCACGTGGTGCTGCCAGATCGCATTTGGTCAGACGCCAACCAACTTCCTCAAGCCGGATCGCGATCAGCGCGACATTCGAGGTTGCAGGGGTTCAGGTTAAAATTGCAGTTGCAACTCTACCGTCAAGCTGCCACATCTACCCGTGGTTGTGTGGGGCGCGGCGGTGTTTGGGGGTAGGGGCTTTTTGGATTTCGCCACGCTGGCGCGACGTGTCTCGCATGTCGTGCGCGGCGGTCGCTGAGCGTGGACCACGATTTCCCTGAGACACCATTCGACTCGGGCCTGGCAAGCTTCGTGTTGCTCGCCAGGTTCCTGCAAGTGCCGGTCGACGCCGACCAGGTCCGCCACGAGCGGGGCCGGGCCGGCGCGCTGTTCTCGTTCGAGGATCTGGTCAGGACCGCCCTGCGTCTGAACCTCGTCGCACGCACGAAAAAGGCTCGCGGCGACGAGCTTGCCAAGCTGCCCTTGCCGGCCCTGATCGGCCTGGGTGACGAGGTCGCCATACTGCTGCGGATCGAGGGCGCCGGGGCCGGTGGCCGGGTGTTGATCCAGCGTCCCGCGGCGGCCTCGCCCGAAGTGATCGAAGCCGACGCTTTCGTCGCGGTCTTCGACGGCCGCGTCCTGCTGATGACCACCCGAGAGCGCATCGCCGGGTCCAGCCGACGCTTCGACATCAGCTGGTTCATCCCGGCGCTGGTCAAGTACCGCAAGCCGTTGCGAGACGTGCTGGTCGGCTCGTTCTTCCTACAGCTGATGGGCCTGGTCTCGCCGATCTTCTTCCAACTGGTGATCGACAAGGTGCTGGTCCACCACAGCATGTCGACGCTGGACGTCCTGGTGATCGGCCTTTCGGTGGTGATGATCTGGGAGACGCTGCTCTCGGGCCTGCGCAACTGGCTGTTCGCCCACAGCACCAACCGGGTCGACGCCGAGCTGTCGGCGCGGATGTTCCGCCATCTGCTGCAGTTGCCGCTGTCCTATTTCGAGGCCCGCCGGGTCGGCGACAGCGTCGCCCGGGTGCGTGAACTGGAGCGCATCCGCGAGTTCCTGACCTCGAACGCGGTCACCGTCGTCATCGACCTGTTCTTCACCGTCGTCTTCTTCGCGGTGATGTACGTCTACAGCCCGAAGCTGACCTTGGTCGTCGTGCTTTCGATCCCGATCTACGTGCTGATATCGGTGCTGATCACCCCGCCGATCCGCGCGCTGCTCGACGAGAAGTTCGCGCGCGGCGCCGAGAACCAGGCCTTCCTGGTCGAGGCCGTGACCGGCATCGGCACGCTCAAGGCCATGGCGGTCGAGCCCCGCATGCGCGACCAGTGGGAACGGCAGTTCGCCGGCTACACCCAGGTCGGCTTCCAGGTGACCAAGCTGGCCAACTGGGGCAACCACCTGATCCAGATCGTCTCCAAGCTGACGACGGTCGCGATCCTGTATTTCGGCGCCAAGGCGGTGATCGCCGGCGACCTGACGGTGGGCTCGCTGGTGGCCTTCAACATGCTGTCGGGCCGGGTGGCCGCGCCGATCCTGCGCCTGTCGCAGTTGTGGCAGGACTTCCAGCAGGTGCGGATCTCGGTGGACCGGCTGGGCGATGTGCTGAACGCCGAGGCCGAGCCGGAGCACAATCCGGCCCGGGCCGCCCTGCCGCCGATCAAGGGCGCGGTCACGTTCGACAAGGTCCGCTTTCGCTATCGCCCCGACGCGGCCGAGGCCTTGCGCGGCGTCAGCCTGCGCATCGCGCCCGGCGAGGTGCTCGGCATCGTCGGCCCCTCGGGATCCGGCAAGTCGACCCTCACCAAGCTGGTGCAGCGGCTCTACGTGCCTGAGCAGGGCCGGGTGCTGGTCGACGGGGTCGACCTGTCGCTGGTCGATCCTGCCTGGCTGCGCCGGCAGATCGGCGTGGTCCTGCAGGAGAACATCCTGTTCAACCGCTCGGTGCGCGAGAACATCGCCCTGTCCGACCCGACCCTGCCGATGGAGCAGGTGATCGCGGCGGCCGAGATGGCCGGGGCGCACGAGTTTATCCTGGCCCTGTCGCACGGCTACGACACGATCATCGACGAACGCGGGGCCAACCTGTCGGGCGGCCAGCGCCAGCGGATCGCGATCGCCCGGGCCCTGGTCGGCGATCCGCGCATCCTGATCCTTGACGAAGCGACCTCGGCGCTCGACGCCGAAAGCGAGGAGATCATCCAAGCCAACCTCCGCCGCATCGCCGCGGGCCGGACCGTGCTGATCATCGCCCACCGGCTCTCGGCAGTGCGGCAGTGCCACCGGATCATCACGGTCGAGGCCGGCGAGATCACCGAGGAGGGCGACCACCGCACCCTGCTGACCCGCAACGGCCGCTACGCCGACCTGCACCGTCGCCAGATGGGAGAGCCGGCATGACCCTGGCCGAGCGCTTCCCGGGCCTGGCCCGGCATTGGACGGTGCTGCGGACCGCCTGGCGCGAGCAGGACGAGGCGGCGCGCAGCCGGCGGCCCCGGTCCGACGCCGAATTCCTGCCGGCCGCGTTGGAGATCATCGAGACCCCGCCCAGCCCCGGCCTGCGCTACCTGATGCTGATCCTGTGCGGCCTGTTCGCGATCACCCTGGCCTGGTCGACGTTCGGGCGGCTGGACGTCGTCGCGGTGGCCCCGGGCAAGGTGATCCCGATCGCCAACGTCAAGCTGATCCAGCCGCTGGAGATCGGCGTGGTGCGGGCGATCCACGTCCGGGACGGCCAGCACGTGCAGGCCGGCCAACTGCTGGTCGAGCTCGATCCGACCATGACCGGCGCCGACGAGGCGCAAGCCAGCCGCGGCCTGCAGGCGGCGATGATCGCCCAGGCGCGCAGCCAGGCGATCATCGCCTATCTGGACGGACGCCCCAGCCGCTTCGCGCCGCCCCCCGGGATTTCTCCGGACGTCGCGGCGGTCCAGGTCCAGTTCGTCGGGAGCCAGATCGCCGAATACGCGGCCAAGCGCGGTGAACTGATCGAGGCCCGCGCCCAGCACGCCGAGGAGCTGGCCACCGCCCTGACCGAGACCGCCAAGCTGCGCGAAACCCTGCCGCTGGTCGATCAGCAGTTGGACGCGCGCCGCCAACTGCTGGAAAAGGGCTATTTCTCGCGGCTCAAGATGCTCGAGTACGAGCAGCTGCGCATCGAGCACGTCAAGAACATCGACATCCAGATGTCGAACGCGGCCAAGGCTCGGGCCGCGGTCGCTGCGATCGAAAACCAGCTGATGGAGCTGCGCCAGGCGCTGCTCAAGGGCGCCGCGTCAGACCTGGCCGAGGCCGGCGACAACGCCTCCCTGCGGACCGAAGAGCTTCGCAAGTCGACCCAGCGCAAGACCTTCCAGGCCCTGCGCGCCCCGGTCTCCGGCACGGTCCAGCAGCTTGCGGTCCACACGATCGGCGGCGTCGTCCAGCCAGCCCAGGCGCTGATCGTCATCGTGCCCGACGGCAGCGACTACGAGGTCGAGGCGCACATCCTCAACAAGGACATCGGCTTCATCCGCGAAGGTCAACCTGTGCGAGTAAAGCTTGAAGCATTCCCGTTTACCGAGTATGGCTTAATACAGGGGGAAGTGCGATCCGTGACGCGTGACGCCATACAAGACGAGAAGCTTGGCCTTGTCTACGCCACGCGCATAAGATTGGCCTGCGCGGCCGGTCGCGCGGAGGCTGCGCCGCTCTGCGCGCGCGTCGGGGCCGGCATGGCGGTTCAGGCCGAGGTCCGCACCGGGTCGCGACGGATCCTGCAATACCTGCTCAGCCCGATCTCGAAATCCCTGGACGAAGCGGGGCGCGAGCGATGAGAATCCTCCAGCCGCCGCCCTCCCGCCGTCGCCCGCCGACACCCCTCCGCGCATCGGGAGGGCAAGCGGGATGAGCCGTCGCGAGGGCCGACCGCTGAAGACCTTGGGCGCCGCCGTCGCGGGCCTCCTGCTTTGCGTTCTGCTCTCGTCGTGCGCGGCGAGCCAGGTCTTCGGCGTCGATCTGACCGCCCCGTCCACGTCCGAAGAGGTCAAGGTCCTGGCGCGGAAGGCCCAGGGCGGCGACAAGCTGGCCCAGCTGGAACTGGGCAAGCGGTTCGAGGCGGGGAGCGGGGTTCCCAAGGACCTCGCCCGCGCCGCCAAGCTCTACGCCGCCGCGGCCGCGCCCATCGACGGCGCTTCGATCCGAACCCTCTACACGCCCAACGGCGGCGTCTCGACCACGGTGCTCAACGGCGGCGGCGGCGCTGGCGGCGGGCTGCCCTACGCTGCGGTGCGGGGATGCGCGCTGGCGAGCGGGGGCGCCGCCAAGGCGTCTTGCGACGCTATGGCTGGCGTGGGCGAACTGCTGATCTTCGCCAGTTACGATATGAATTTCCGGGGCTGCGCCGACGAGAGCGGCTTCTCGACATGGAAGCCCAATCCCCTGCGCGAGGTCCGGAACTGTCTGGCTGACAAGGCCCAGGCGGTCGGCTGCGACGCCGCTCTCTCGCGGTCTCTGCAGCGAGCCGAGGATGTGTCGGCCGTGGATCCCAATTTGGTCGGCCTGGGCGTCGCCGCGCGAAATTTACGCGCATTCTGCGGGATTCCAGCGAGCTCGGCCGCTGAGAGAAGGCAGGCTGGGGGCGCTGACGATGCGCTGACGCCCATCGACGCCTTGATCGAGGCTGAGCATGGACGATGGCGCAGGCACTACGAACGCTACGACGCGGAAGTCTTCATGGTTCTGATGTGCAAGCAGACACGTCCTGATGTCCGCCCGAACCTGTCGGATTTGGAAAAGGCCATGTGCGCCGTTGTGTTATCGAGAGGGGACAGGTCATGAGCGGTAGCCGAGCAGCGGATAGCACTCCGAGCACTCCCATCGTCAGCACTCCGGCGGCTGTGGGACCTGGTGTCGTGAACGGCACGGTAAGTACTGGCGGCCTTTTCACATTCAATGCCGTTGGCAATGGATGGGTCATTAATGCCACACAGCGGGATGCTCTCGGCCTACCGAACTTTATCCTTGCCAATGCGTCTCTGTTTTATGTCTCTGCGTTCGAGAAATTGCTCACAACTGGACCCACTGGTCCGGGAACGTTCAGGGCATTTGTATCATTGGCTGGCATCAAGCAAACAGAAATCCGGATACACGATCCGGACTCTGATGACCCAAATAAATACATTTTCGATCCAGTTGTAAAAACTAATGAAACGGGACCCAATGTGGGTACAACCGTACTTCTGGATTTTCGGCAAAATGCTGAAAGCATCGGCGGAACGCTTAATCCAAATGCAACAGATAAAGCCGTCCTTGTTCGAGGTGGAGATGCGTTCGGATTTGATGAGGTCTTTCGGGACTCCGACCTGGCAATTCCAACCGATCAGAGATTCGATAAAGATCCGGAAAGTTATGCGGACGCCTCTATAACGCTAAATGTCCTTGAGCCGGCGAGTCTTAATAGAAATGAGAGAAGGCTGTACGTTATTGATGGCGCGCAGCCCGTGGCGAATGACGCCAATGGATACCCATATTACTCAAAAATGGACTTAAATGATAGATATTATGTTGAGCAATTAGGAGTAGTTAGCCGGGAGGCCTATCTCCAGCTCACCATGATACATGAAACATCTATGCATGCCGGGATAAACGAACATGACAGCCCGTCGGGAAATTCACTATCGGGTCATGCTGATGTTTATAAGAGACTGTTGAACAGCAGTCCAACTTCGACGGATTTCCATCTAACCGTAGATGATGTCCTAGCCGATCCCGTAGAAAGAAGGACCTTCGAAGAGGGAAAGCAAAGAGGCCTAATTATAAGTGATAATGAATATCGAAATTACTTGGATAAGAGGCTTGGCGCATATCAACAGAAAGTTGATAAATTTATTGCCGAACACGGCATAACAAATATAGGCGAATTCATTGATGCGGAGAGGAGGAAATTATTCTCTCCTCCGAGCGAGCGGCTGGAAGTTCGCAAGGATGAATCTACAGGACATCCATATGTCGTCCTGAAGTTGTTTGGAGACGGCGTCAACGCCGGCCTAACGGTCCTCGACGGCGCCCAACTTGGGATGGCGCTGGGAAGCGTTCTCGGCAAGCGCCTCAGCGACGATCCGTTCGAGCAGGTGGTCCTCTCGGGCACGCTGAGCACGGTGCTGGGGGCCGTCGGCGAATATATCGACGTCAACCTGCTGCACGGAACGCCCTCGACCGAAATCCTGGCGCACGGGTTCGAGGGTTTCGGTACGGCCCTGTTCCAGAGCATCAAAGGCGCCGGCGTCGGCGCGCTGTCGTCCTATCTGACGGCCGAGCTGATCCAGGCCAGCGGCCTGGAGGGCCTGCCCGCCGAGGTCGCCAATTCGGTCGGCGGCGCCGTGGTCAGCAAGATTCTCACCAATTTGTCGTCGGCTTCGACGGCTGGCAATCCGTTGCAGGGCGTCAACGCCTCCCTGTTCGTCAATGCAATCGGCTCGTACATCGGCTCCAAGTTGGCGGCCGAGATCAAGACCTTCGACACCGTCGGCGGCCAGATCGGCGCCGCGGTCGGCGGCATCTATGCCGGGTTCGCCTCCACCGTGGCCTTGGCGGCCGCCAACGGTCTTGCGGTGGGCGCCGCCTCGATGTCGGCGATCGTGTCCAATGCGGCCGCCTTCGCGGCCGCCAACCCGGTGGTCGCCGTCGCCATCGTCGTCGCCATCGTGCTGGTCGACACCCTGCTGGGCGGCCTCATCGGTTCGATCTTCGGCGGCACGCCAAGGTCCGGGGCCGACGCGACCTGGGACGAGGCCAAGGGCGAGTTCGTCGTCGCCAACGTCTATTCGAAGAAGGGTGGCTCCAAGGACGCGGCCCAGCAGTTGGCCAGCGCGGTTTCCGGCAATCTCAACGCGGTGCTGAACGTCGTCGACGGCACGCTGCTGGACCCGACCCAGGTGCAGGCCGGCAACTATGGCATGCGCAAGACGGACTACGTCTATCGCCCCACCTCCACGACCGACAAAGACGCGATCACCGCCCGGTTCTCGGGCGCGGGCGGGGCCGAAAAGCTGGTGGCGCACGGCACCTATCTGGCGCTGGCCGACATGCTGGGCCAGTTGGCGGGCGGCGACGCCTATGTGAAGCGCGCGGCCCTGGGTTCGCTGCTCAACGCCGGGGGGAACGCCAGCAGCAACGCGGCGGGCGCTGCGGGCCAGTTCGACATGACCACCCTGCTGGGCGACGTCAGCGTGGCGCGTGAGTACGAAAAGTACCTGCAAAACACGATGACCATCAAAGCCCTGATAGACGCGGCGCCGCAGAGCACCTTCGCGGCGGGGTGGTTCGTGACCCTGCAGCGAGCGAGCGAGCTTGGCGTCACCCGCCGTGCGGCGACCGATTGGACTGGCGGCTACACCAGCTTCCTGGACGAGATCGTCGATGGCAAGATCAACAGCAATGCGCTGGCCGCTGGCCGGCTGGGCATGGAGATCGACGACGGCGCGGGGCTGCGCGTCTGGAGCATCCTGGACGACGACGGCGAACCGGGCGTCAGCACGCGGGACCTGATCGAGGCCAATGCCAACACCCTGATCGAAGGCGGCGCCGGCAACGACCAGATCCGTCTGGCCGGCGATCAACTGTTGGCGACCAGCGGCGGCGTCAACGCCGGCCTGACCGTCAACGGCGTGGCGTTCGACGGCGTTGCGCGGACCATCGACGTGGCCGCCACCGTCTATGCCGGCGCCGGCGACGATAACCTCCAGGCGTCCGATCGCGGCGACAACCTGTTCGGCGAGGACGGCAATGACACCCTCTATGGCGGTCGTCTGGACGACTGGCTGATCGGCGGGGCCGGCAATGACATCCTCGACGCCGGCGGGGTCAACGCCGGCGCCCTGGGCGGCGACGGCAACTATCTCGAGGGCGGGATCGGCAACGACATCCTGCGCGGCCGCGAAGGGTCCGATTGGCTGGAGGGCGGCGACGGCGTCGACCAACTGACCGGCGGGGCCGGCGACGACATTCTAGCCGGCGGGGCTGGGGCGGGCGATAGCCTGCTGGGCGGCGGCGGCGCCGATCAGTATCTGGTCCGCCGGGGCGACGGGGCCGATCTGGCCGAGGAAACGGTTTCGGACGGCTTCGGCGCGACCGGCGACGCCATCGCCGCCCGCATGTCCGCCATCGAGGCCTGGAAGCTGAATCCGTTGCAGGCGGGCGCCATCCGTCCGGACTGGCTTGGAAGGTCGGCGGGGGTCACGCAGGGCCAGGTCAACGGCGGCGAGGACGCCCTGGTGTTCGGCCTGGGCATCGAGATCGGCGACATCCGGCTGCAGCGCTCGGGAACCTCGGGCGCGCCGGGCAACGACCTGATCGTGGTCGTCACCCAGATCTTCAATGGCGTGGAGGTCGATTCCGGCACCCAGCTGACGGTCAAGGACTGGTTCTCCAACCCGTTCAAGCGCGTGGAATGGCTGAAGTTCGTCGACGGCACCGAGGTGCGCATCGGCGACATCACCAGCTTCGTGCTGGGCGGCGCCGGCAACGACGTGCTGGTCGGCACGGCTGGCAACGACTTCGTCTATGGCGGCGCGGGCAACGACCGCTTGTTCCTGCTGGCCGGCGACGACATCGGCAACGGCGGGACCGGCGACGACTTCGTGGCCGGTGACGCGGGGCGCGACTTGGTGGTCGGCGGCCTCGGCGCCGACAAACTCATGGGCGGCAAGGGCGCGGACGCGATCACCGGCGACGCCGGGGCCGACGACCTCTACGGCGGCGACGACAACGACATCCTGTCGGGCGGCCGCGGCGACGGCGACCTGGTGGTCGGCGGGGCGGGCGACGACCGCTTCAAGTTCGCGCGCGGCGACGGCCGCGACACGATCATGGACGACTTCGCCGCCAGCGGCTGGTCGACCGTCTGGGCGAACGGCGCCTGGGGCGCCGGCTACAGCTATGATTCCGTCAGCGGTCAGGTGACCGGACCCGGCGGCGAGATCGTCCGCCAGAACCTGGGCACCCAGACCCAGCCCGACCTGCAGTGGCTGGGACGCTTCGACTACGACGCCGCGACCAGCACCCTCAGGCACTACACAGCGCCGGCCTCGGGCGTGATCGCCGCCAACAGCGGCATCGACACCCTGGAGTTCGCGCCCAACATCCGGATCCAGGACGTGGTGCTGCGTCGGGTGGGCGACGACCTGCAGATGGTGGTGTCGAACGACGAGGCCGAGGTCCCCGACAGCACGACCGTCACCGACAGCGTGACGATCAAGAACTGGTTTTCAACCGCTGCCAACGGCGCGGCCTTGGCCGGCCAGATCGAGAAGATCGCCTTCTACCAGACCGGCGTGCTCGACGTGGCGGCCGGTCGGATGAACCTGATCGTCGGCAGCGACGGGGTGGACGGCAGCCCCTTCCGGGGGCCGCTGGCGGGCACGGCGATCGCCGACTGGATCACCGGCGGCACGGGTAACGACGGCATCGCCGCTGGCGGAGGCGACGACATCGTGTCGGGCGGCGTCGGGAGCGACAACCTGCGGGGCGAAACCGGGAGCGACGTCCTCTACGGCGGGGTCGGCAACGATATCCTCGACGGCGGCCAGGGGCGCGACATCCTGGCCGGCGGCGCTGGGTTCGACACGGCGAGCTATGCTTCGGCCTTCGCGGGCGTGCGGGTGCACTTGTCGGCGACCTTCGCCAACAGCGGCGACGCCGAGGGCGACGAGTATTCCGGGATCGAGGCTCTGGAAGGCAGCGGCGGGGCCGACGTGCTGGGCGGCGACGCCGGCCAGACCGAACTCGACGGCGGTAGCGGCGACGACCTGCTGCTCGGCGGCGCCGGCGACGACACCTATCTCTGGAACGGCTGGGCCGGCAACGACGTCATTCACGAAGGCGCGTTCGCGGTCGAGGAGGTTGTGACCCTGGGCGGCGCGCTCGCGGCCGGCTACACGACCACCTGGACCTCGACCGGTGTCGCTGCGCCGGGAGGCGTCTATTGGCGGCTGCAACTGCGCAACGCCGCAAGCGAGCTGGTCTACGACTACGACAAGTTCGTGAAATCCGGGGGAAGCCCCGCCATTCCGACCCCCGCTGAATACGTCCAGTCGGGATGGACGGCCGGCTTTGCCCGCACCAACGGCCAGCAGGTCACGCGCGAACGTTTCGACACCAGCCTGGATGGCGGCGCCGATGTCCTAGAAATCCAGTATACTTCCTTGTCGGAATTGAATTTCACTTGGTCAGGCGACGACCTCTTCATCGCCTATGCGCCGTCCGGGCAGCAGTTGCGCTTGCAGGGCCAGAAGATCGCGGGCAGCCGCGTGGAGCTGCTGCAACTGGACGACGGCCAGGCGGTGTCGCTGACGAACGTGATGGTGGCCAACAGCGGCGCGCAACTGGTAGGGACGGCGGGCGACGATCTGTTGGCGGGCCGGAGCGGCGCGCTCATCGACGATCTGGCGGGAGGCGCCGGCAATGACGCCCTGATCGGCTATGACGGAGACGACCGGCTGTTTGGCGGCGACGGCGACGACATCCTTGAAGGCGGATACGGCGCTGACCTCCTGGACGGCGGCGCCAACACCGCCGTCGGTGACACGGTGCGTTACCTCCGTACGGGCTGGGGCATCGGCCTGGTGATCGATCTCAATTTGACGACCGCCCAGGCCACGGTCGCCGGCGCGGACTCCTCGGGCGATATCCTGATCGGCATCGAGAATGTGATAGGGTACGACGGCGCCGACACCCTGACCGGCAACGCGGGCGCCAATCGGCTTTCGGGCCTGGATGGCAACGACACACTGCGCGGCGGCGGCGGCGATGACGTCCTGTTGGGTGGTCTCGGCTTCGACAAGCTCTATGGCGACGCCGGGAATGACGCTTTGGCCGGCGGGGAGTCCAGCGACCAGCTCTGGGGCGGCGACGGCGATGACCGCCTGGACGGCGACGATGGCAACGACGTCATGTACGGCGAGGCCGGCGACGACAGTTTGACCGGTGGCATTGCAGACGACACGCTCGACGGCGGCGCCGGCAAGGACGTGCTGCTGGGCGGAGAGGGCAACGACACCCTGGTCGGCGGCGACGGCGACGACACGCTCAGCGGCGACGGGGGCATGGACAGCCTGCAAGGCGGCCTGGGCGCGGACGCCTACGTGTTCGGCGAGAAGGCCGGCGCCGACACACTGGTCGACGCCAGCGGCGCCAACACCCTGAACTTCGACAAGTCGGTGTCGTTCGACCGGATCTGGATGGTCCGCGCCGGCGCCGACCTGAAGGTCAGCGTGATCGGCGGCGACACCGTCGTGACCGTCTCGAACTTCTTCGCGGCGACGGGGGCCAGCCTGGTCCGCGCGGTGCAGACCGAGAGCTTCGCGCTCTATCTCGACGACGCTGACACCCTGAACCTGGTGACGGCCATGACGGCGGCGAGCGCCGCCACCCCGACGGCCATGCCCGCCGACATCGCCGCCCTGTTGGCCAAGTACTGGCACGCGGGCGGACATTCGGCGCCGGTCGCGCCGACCGCGCCGCGCGTGGTGAACACCGACGAGGACGTGGCCGTGACCCTCTCGGGCGCCTACGGCGTCATCGACCACGACCGCAGCGCCCTGGTCTACAGCGTCAAGGAAAGCGCCCAGCCGTCGCACGGGGTGATCAGCGCCCTCGACCCGGCGACCGGCGCCCTGACCTATACGCCGACGCTCAACTACAATGGCGCGGACGAGTTCGTGCTGCTGGTCACCGACACCGATGGAACGACGGCCGAGGTCACGGTCCAGGTGGGGGTCCGCCCCGTCAACGACAATCCAGATCCGATCACCGTGGTCGGCGGCGGTTCGCTGAGCATCGCCGAATCGGCGCCGGGCACGACGACCGTCAACGGGTCGATCGTCGGCAAGCTGACCGCGACCGACCCCGAAGGGGACTTCATCACCTTCAGCCTGGCCGACACGGCCGGCGGCCGCTTCTCGATCGATTCGGACGGCACCCTGCACGTTGCCAACGCCGTGCTGCTAGACCGGGAGACCAGCCCCAACCAGCAGGCCGAGATCACCGTCGTCGCCCGAGATCCGTTCGGCGGCCAGCGCACCGACATCGTCAAGGTGGACATCACCAACGTCAACGAGGCGCCCCTGACCCCGACGCCGAACGGCTCGCGCGGCATGGTTTCGGAGGCGTCCACGTCTCCAGTCGCGGCCTCGAACGTCGGCGGCTGGGTGGCGCGTTTTACCCTCGCCGATCCCGACGCCGGCGCGGTCCTGACCGTGCGCCCGGTGACCAACCCCTACGGCCTGTTCAAGGGTGTGGGCGGCGAGATCCAGTTCGCGGTCGAGCCGGACTTCGAGACGCTGGTCGCCGCTGGGCTGACGATCACCACCGACACCGACGGCCTGGGCTATGTGACGGTCAACGGCACGGCCGAAGCCTATGACGGCGAAAAGACGTCAGCCGCGGTCGGCTTCAGCGTCAAGGTTAAGGACACCAACCAGCAGCACAGCCTTACGGCGACGGGTACGGTCGCCTCCATCAATGAGCGGGACAGGGTGGCCCTGGCCACGACCCGGCCGCAGATCAACCTCGCGACCCTGGTGGTCAACGACGGGGGCGACAACGTCACCCAGAAGACGGCGCAGTACAATTACGCCGTCTATGAGAGTGGTTCATCGACCATTAGCACGCGGTTCGCGGTGTCTAGCGGTAAGCTTGTCCTGCTGGCCAACCAGAGCCTGGACTACGAGCTCCAGCAGAGCGTCAGCCTGATCGTGCGGATGACCGACAAGACGAGCAACCCGCTCACGTTCGACCTGCCGTTCACCTTCACCGTCGTCAACCAGACCGACATCACCGAGGGCGGCACGTCGGCCGACACCCTGTACGGCCAGATCAACGCCGATACGATCCGCGGCTTCGAAGGCAACGACACCCTCTATGGCGGCGCCGGCAACGACACTGTGCTGGGTGGCGATGGCAATGATCTAGTTTATGGCGAGTTGGGTAACGACTTTCTGTACGGCGACAACGGCGACGACGTCGTCGACGGCGGCGATGGCAACGACGTGCTCTACGGCGGCATCGGCAATGACCTCCTGTTGGGAGGGATCGGCGTCGACACCTTGAACGGCGAGGGCGGCGACGACAGCGTCCGGGCGGTCGGCACGGACTGGTGGCGGCCGTTCACGACCGCGCGGCTGCTGGGCGGCGACGGCAACGACATCATTAAGGGCGGCGACGGCGAGGACTATATCGACGGCGGCCTCGGGGCCGACGCGATCGACGGCGGGCTGGATTTCGACGGAGTGACCTACGCGACCTCGACCGCCGCGGTCACCGTCAACCTCAAGACCGGACCCGGCGTGGGCGGCAGCGCCGCGGGCGACACCTTCACCGGCGTCGAATACCTCCAGGGCTCGAACTACAACGACACTCTGACCGGGGCGGACGACAACAACGCGATCTATGGCGGGGCGGGGATTGACACGATCTCCGGCGGTCTTGGCGACGACATGCTGTTCGGCGACGACGGCAATGACGTGCTGTCCGGCGACGTTGGCAACGACTATCTGGACGGCGGGGCCGGCAACGACACCCTGCAAGGCGGCGATGGCAACGACACCTATTTCGTCGCTCGCGGCCAGGGCGCCGACCTGATCCGCAGCTTCGATCCGACCGGGGCCGACTTCGACCACCTGACCTTCGACTCCTCGATCCTCTACACCGACATCTGGTTCGACCGCGTCGACGCCGCGGGCGTCGTCAGCGCCACCGGCGCCAACGTCCGGCTGACCATTCTCGGGGCCAGCGGGATCGAGGGCAGCGCCACGATCGAGAACTGGTTCACCGCGCCGGTGGGCGGCCAGCCCGACGCCTATTTCAAGGTCGACCTGATCTCGGACGGCGGCGGGCGGATCACGGTGCCGATCGACGTCGACGCCCTGACCGCGATGATGATGGCCGTGCCAGCCGGCTCGCGCCCCGCCAACCGCGCGGGCCTGCAGACGCTGCGCGACAATGACGCCTCGTTCCGCAACCGGATGGAGGACTACTGGCGACGCCTGACCGCGCCGAAGATCTCGGACGTCACCGACATCGTGACGAACGAGCCGCTCGACGGCGAGGTGCGCGTCATCGATATCCCTATCCGCGCCTGGTACGCCGATCCGGCCAATCCGGCCGTGGTCATCCCGGCCAGCAACATCGACATCGAGATCACCTCGAGCGTCGCCGGCTTCAACAACTACTTCACGATGAGCAACCTCGTCGGACCGGACGCCAACGGCAACCGGTTGATAAGGCTGACCCTGAGCCAGAACCTGTCCACGGCGGGGCTTCCCGGCGGGGCCCTGCCGCTGCAGATGGTCGCGCGCATCCGCGGCACCAACCAGGTCGCGGGCGATCTCAACGGCTTCAATCTCAAGATCAACCCGACGGCCGACACCGCCGTGATCACCGCGGGCAGCACCGGCGGCCAGGCCGGCGTCGCCGTCCCGATCATCCTCACCACCACTGATCCCGACAACGACGGGTCCGAGCAGGTCGACGTCATGATCGCCGGCATGCCGCCGGGCTACAGCTTCGTCAACAGCGCCGGAACCGCCATCGGCGTCGTGCAGGGTTCGGAAGTGCGGCTGACGGCGGCGCAACGCGGCGACGTGCGCCTGCTCACGCCGGCCAACGCCTGGCAGGACGCGATCCTGACCATCACCCCGCTGTCGATCGACGGCGTCTCCACCCGTCGCGGTACGCCCGTCGGACTTCGCGTGGTGGTCAACGGCAAGCCGACCACCGTCAGCCTAGCGGGCTCTGTGGATGAGAACTCGGGTGCTGACGTCTTCGTCGGCACGCTGGCCGGGATCGACCCCGATACGAGCGAGGCCGGGGCCCCGGCCCAGAACCTGACCTATACGCTACTCAACGACGCGGGCGGGCGCTATAAGCTCGACCCGAACAACAGCAGCCGCCTGCTCGTCGCCAACGGCGGCACGACGACGTTCGACTACGAGGCGGCGAACCGCGACGCGCTGCACACCATCACGGTGCAGGCCAGGGACGCCAGCGGAGCGGTCTCTCCCCCCGTGAACCTGGTGGTCACCGTAAATCCCAAGAACGAGAAGCCGAACGCGCCCACGGGCGGCGGTTGGGTGTTCTTCGACGAAACCGGACTGACGGCCAACTCGGCCAACGCTGGCACCGTGCTGTCGACGTTCGGCCTGAGCGATCCAGACGGACCGAACGGGCTGTCCCTGCTGTTCCAAGCCAACCCCGGCGGCTGGTTCAGCATCCAGGGCAACGCGGTCAAGTTCAATTCGGGGCTCAACTTCGACTTCGAATGGGCGAGGTCGGTCGGCTACGGAATCTACGAC
>NZ_JBFTZS010000039.1:0-16745 GCF_056406675.1 Caulobacter sp. P1_B12_2
GAGGCGATCAGGGCGCCGGCATAGGTGCGGTCCTCCTGCACCTTCAGCATCAGGGCGCTGGCCTGGACCAGCTTGCCGCCGTCCTCCGACGCCTCGCGCAGGCGCGGCAGCTCGGTCAGCGAGGCCAGATAGTCTTCCCAGCCGACGCGGTCGCCCTCGCCGTTGTAACGGGCCAGCACCTCGTCATAGCCGGTCTTCAGCGTCGCGGCGGCCGTAGCGTCGGCGCTCATGGTGTCGGCGCCGAAGCCTATGGCGAAGTCGTAGGTCGCCGAGCCCTTGGTCGTGGTCGGCAGTTGGGCGGTCAGAACGATCGCGCCCTTGGCGGAGGTCGTGGTCGCCTTCAGGGCGGCCATCGCGTCACCGTCTTGCAGCACGCTGGCGCTCGCCTTCGCGAACGGCTTGGCGCCCTTCAGGCTGAGGAACGCCTTGCCTTCGTGGGCGGTCAGGGCGGTCGTGTAGGCCGCGCCCGTGTCGCCGCCGCCGGTGTTGGCCATGTGCGGCTCCAGCACCAGGAAGGGCGTCACCGGACCCTTGAGAGCGCGGACCGTGACCCGCACGAAAAGGGCGTTGCGGTCGGGGTCGGTGAAGATCCGCTTCTCGATCTCGAACCGGCCCTGCTTGTCGGTTGTGGTCACCTTGTAGGCGGGCGACAGCGGCCGGCCGGCGGCGTCGACGTGCAGGTATTCGGTCTTCGAGGTGGTGTCGGCGCCCTCGACGGCCAGGCCCGCCGCGGTCTTCACCGCCACCCGCAGCTGCTTGATCTGGGCCTCGTGGATCAGGCCGTACATGGTCTCGGTCAGGGTCCCGTCGGCGATCGAGAACCACACCTTCGACACCGCGCCGGTCGGGCCGCCGGCCTTGTAGGCGCCGTCGACATAGGCCTCGTAGGACGCGCCGACGCCGGTCTTGGCGGCATAGGCCCAGGTGGTCGGGGTCTCGGCGTGGGCGGCCGCGCCCAGGGCCGTGGCGGCGGCCGAAGTCAAGGCGAGCATTTTCAGGCAACGCATGGAACTACCTCATGAAAGGTCGGCGTCGATAACGACGTGGGTCAGGCTTTGGAAAGAACTTCGGAAGCGCGCGCCTTAGCCGGCGCGGCCTTGGGTTCGCCCACGTCGCGGACGAGGAACACGCACGCRGCGGCGACCAGCATCGAGGCCGCGCCCAACACCAGGGCCCAGATCGCCTCGCCGCCGAAGAACGCCTTGAGCAGCAGGCCTAGGATGGTGGCCGCCAACAGCTGCGGGATGACGATGAAGAAATTGAAGATGCCCATATACACGCCCATCTTCCGCGCCGGCAGGGCTCCGGACAGGATTGAATACGGCGCCGACAGGATCGACGACCAGGCAAAGCCGACGCCGATCATCGGGATCCACAACAGGCCCGGCTCGCGGATCAGCGGGATCGCCGCCAGGCCCAGGCCTCCCAGGCACAGACACAGGGCATGGCTGGCCTTGCGGCCGGCGGCGCGGGCGATCAGCGGGATCACCAGGGCCGCCAGGGCCGCCACGCCGTTATAGATGGCGAACAGCACGCCCACCCAGTCGGCCCCGTCGTTATAGGCCCGCGAGGTCGTGTCGGCGGCGCGGTAGTGGAAGGCGGTGACGGCCGGGGTCGTGTAGATCCACATGGCGAACAGCCCGAACCACGAGAAGAACTGGACCACCGCCAGCTGCTTCATGGTGGCGGGCATGCGGAACAGGTCCTCGACCACTTCGGAGAAGCCGTTGGCGGTCCGACCGCCTTGGCGCAGCACGCCGGCGACGAGCTGGGCGACGCCGAACAGGCCGACCATGCCGGCCAGGACGTACACTTCCTTTTCCAGGTGCGTGGCGAAGATCGCGGCCGCCAGCAGCAGGCCGGCCAGGGTCCAAACGAGGCCGCCGGCCAGGTAGGCGCGAACCGTGCGGGTCGGCGCCTCGGCCGCCAGCGCCGCGCCCTTCAAGGCGCGCTCGGAGGCCTCGAAGGCCGAGAGCTGCTCGGGGCTGTATTCGCGGGTGGTGAACACCGTCCACAGCACCGACAGCAGAAGGCCCGCCGCGCCGGCGTAGAAGGCGATGTGCACCGAAGGCGGCACGCCGCCGCCTTCCGCCACGTTGCTGACCGAGAACCAACGGGTGAGGATCCACGGCAGGGCCGAGGCCAGCACCGCGCCGGTCCCGATGAAGAAGCTCTGCATGGCGTAGCCCGAGGCGCGCTGCTCGTCGGGCAGGTTGTCGCCGACGAAGGCGCGGAACGGCTCCATGGTGATGTTGATCGAGGCGTCCATCACCCACAGGGCCGCCGCGGCGATCCACAGCGCCGGGGCGTTGGGCATGACCACCAGGGCGGCGCTGGTCAGGATCGCGCCCCAGAAGAAGTACGGACGACGCCGACCCAGCCGCCCCCAGGTCTTGTCGCTGAGATAGCCGATGATCGGTTGCACCATCAGGCCGGTGGCCGGGGCGGCGATCCACAGGATGGCCAGGTGGTTCACCTCGACGCCGAGACTCTGGAAGATTCGCGAGGTGTTGGCGTTCTGCAGGCCAAAGCCGATCTGGATCCCGAAGAACCCGAAGCACATGTTCCAGATCTGGAAGAAATTCAGCCGGGCCTTTGTCGCCATCAACTCCCCTCCAAGCTCCGTTTGATCGAAGCTTTTGCGCAAATTTTTTCAGCGCTTTGTACGGTCGCATTTGCGCATGGGCCGATGCGGCTGGCAACGATATTTTCCGCATTTTCTTGGCATTAACAGGGCTATGTCGTGGGTATCTCCCCATCCGCCGTGCTTCGCCTGAAGAAACCATCCGAGCTAGCGTCGGGCAAAACGTCAAAATATTGCATAAATTTTCAATGTTGGACGATGTGCTCGGGGCTGTTCGCCGCCCCTGCTCGTCGATGAGCCCGGATCGCGAGCGACCGAGGGCCGCGTCCCGCCCGCGACGGCGCTTGAAAACCATGGCCACGGCGCCTTAACAAAGGTCTGAAAAGATTTGCGGCAAAATTTGCAGCAGGTTCAGGGGTGATGCAGTGACCAAGGGCGCGACGCGGCTTGAAGACCTGGCCAGGCTGGCCGGCGTATCGATCTCGACGGCGTCGCGGGCGCTGAACGACAGCCCCGCCGTCAACACCCGCACCAAGCAGCTGATCTGGAAGCTGGCGCGCGAGATGGACTATCCGTTCCGCCGCTACATGCCCGCCGGCCCGATCGGCGCCGAGGGCACGATCGCCATCGTCGTGCCCCGTCCGCAGGGCCGCGAGGGCCGGCTGTCGGACCCCTTCTTCCTGGAACTGCTGGCCGGCGTCGGCGAAGCGGCGCGCGAACGCGGTTGCGACCTGGTGATCAGCCACGTGGCGCCGACCAGCTTCGAAGACCTGTCGGTGGCCATGACCACCAGCCGCGCCGACGGCGTGATCTTCCTGGGCCAGAGCTGGCTGCACACCGCCTTCAACCGCCTGGCCGAGACCGAAGGCCGCTTCGTGGTCTGGGGCGCGCAGCTGCCGGACCAGGCCTATTGCTCGGTGGGGTCCGACAACCCGCTGGGCGCCAAGCGCGCGACGCTGCACCTGGCGCGGCTGGGCCGCAAACGCATCGTCTTCCTCGGCGACACCGAGGCGCCCGAAGCCATGCAGCGCCATCGCGGCTATCTCGACGCGGTCGAGCAGTTCGGCCTGGGCGTCGATCCGGAGCTGATCGTGCCCGCCCATTTCGAGGTCGAGTCGGCCGAGGCCAGCGTCGACTCCCTGATCCAACGCGGGGTGAAGTTCGACGGCGTGGTCGCCGCCTCCGACCTGATCGCCCTGGGGGCCATCCGCGCCTTGCAGCACGCGGGCCTGTCGACGCCGCGCGACGTCTCGGTGATCGGCTATGACGACGTGCCGTTCGCGCGCTATTCGCGGCCGGCGCTCAGCACCATCTCGCAGGACACCGCCAAGGCGGGCCGGCTGATGGTGTCCAAGCTGCTGGACGCCAGCGGCCAAGGCGCCAGCCGCTCGGAACGCGTGCCGACCGACCTGATCATCCGCGAGTCCTGCGGGGGATAGCCTGCAGACTAGCCCCTCCGCGCCACCAACCCCGCCATGGGCGGCAGCACGCCCTCGCCGCCTAGGTTGACGCTCTCGACGATCCGCCAGCCGGCCGGCAGGTCCCAGGCCGCGGCCTCGAAACCCAGGTTGAAGGCGCACAGCGCCTGATCGACGCCGTCACCACGCAGGAACACCAGCAGCGGCTCGGGGGCCTCGACCAGGGTCATGCCGCCCGTCCGCAGACCCGGCAGTTGGCGGCGCAGGGCGACGACGCGACGGGTCAGGTTCAGGGTGGAGTCGCCGTCGCGCTCCTGGCGGTCGACGGCCAGGTCGATGTGCGACGGATCGATCGGCAGCCACGGCTCGACCTTGGAGAAACCGGTGTGGGCGGCGACCRCCACCCACGGCATCGGCGTGCGGGCCCCGTCACGACCCAGGGTCTCGGGCCAGTTGGCGATGGCTTCGGGGTCCTGCAACCGGTCGTAAGGCACCTCGGCCTGCGGCAGGCCCAGCTCCTCGCCCTGGTAGATGAAGACGTTGCCGCGCAGACTGACCAGCAGCAGCAGCGACATGTCGGCGAAGGCCTTGAGGTCGCGCCCTTGCGCCCAACGCGAGACGGCGCGCGGCGCGTCGTGGTTCGAGAACGTCCAGGACGGCCAGCCCTCCCCTTCCTCGCCCGCCCACATGGCGGTCCCTTGTCGGATCAGGCCCGGCGCCAGGTCGTCGGCATAGAGGTAGAGGAAGCCATAGGCGCTGTGCAGGCGGTCGGGGCCTTGTGTGTACAGCTTCATCTCGCTGTCGGCCCGCTCACCCCCGACCTCGGCCACCATGAAGCGGCCGCCGTACGACTCGCCGAGCTGGCGCAGCCGGCCCAGGAAGGCCGGGATGTCGTCGTGCGACTGGTTGTGGAAGTGATGCTGGAAGTCGAACGGCCGGTTGCGCTTGCCCTCCCCGCTCAGGATCGGCGGATTGTCGGTCAGGGCCTGGTCGTGCATCGCGAAATTGATCGCGTCGAACCGGAAGCCGTCCACGCCGCGCTCGAGCCAGAAGCGCGAGGCCGAGATCAGGGCGTCCTGGACTTCGCGGTTGTGAACGTTGAGGTCGGGTTGGGCCGACAGGAAGTTGTGCAGATAGTACTGACGACGGCGCGCGTCCCAGGTCCAGGACGGGCCGCCGAACACCGACTGCCAGTTGCTGGGCGGCGAGCCGTCCGGCTTGGCGTCGGCCCAGACGTACCAGTCGGCCTTGGGGTTGGTGCGGTCCTGGCGGCTGGCCTTGAACCAGGGGTGCTCGTCGGAGGTGTGCGAGAACACCTGGTCGATAATCACCTTCAGGCCCAGGGCATGGGCCTTCTCGATCAGGCGATCGAAGTCGGCCAGGGTCCCGAAGATGGGATCCACATCCTCATAGTCCGAAACGTCGTAGCCGAAGTCCTTCATCGGCGAGGTGAAGAACGGCGACAGCCAGATGGCGTCGACGCCCAGCGAGGCGACGTGCTCCAGGTGAGCGGTGACGCCCGGCAGATCGCCCACCCCGTCGCCGTTCGAGTCGGCGAAACTGCGCGGATAGACCTGATAGATCACCGCGCCGCGCCACCAGTCGCGGTCCAGGGCCAGATCGGCAGACGGCTTTGAAAGGGTCTCGACCGTCACTGGCCAACCTCCGAAACGCAAATCGTGTAATCGAGCGGGCCGATCTCGACCCGATAACTGCCCGGCGCCGTGGCGGCGGGCGCGCAGGACCCGCGGGCCGAACGCCAGGTCCGCGAGGTCGCATCGACCTCGACCTGGACCGTGATCGGCGTCAGCCCGGTGTTGAACGCCACCAAGGTCTCGCCAGCCTCGGTCATCCTGGAAACGGCGAACAGGCCGGGCTTATCGCCGGCCGCCCGCACGACCTGGCGGCCGCGCCGCAGGGCGGGCTCGGCGGCCCGCAGCCGCGCCATGGCCGAGATCGTCTTGTAGAGCATCGCGTCGGTCTTGAAGTGATCGCCCGCCGCCGGAGCGCCGTCGACCAGACGGTCCGAGGCGTAGGCGGCGACCCGGGTCGCGAACATGTCCTGGCGGGAATCCTTGTCGCCGCCCATTCCGACCAGCCCCTGTTCGTCGCCATAGTAGAGGACGGGCGCGCCGCGGGTGAACATCAGGAAGGCGTGAGCCAGAACGACTCGCCGCGTGATCTCGTCGTCCGAGGCCTCGGGATGGGCGGCGCGCACGAACCAGCCGATGCGGCCCATGTCGTGATTGCCCAGGAAGGTCGGCAGTTGCAGCGCCGCCGCCGCACCGCCCTCGTAGAGCGCGTCCTGCGAGAACAGCGGGGCCAGGACGTCGGTCCCGGTCTTGCCGTTGATCACATCGGCCACCGCGCCCTGGAAGGCGAAGTCGAGCACGGCGGGATAACCGTCCACGCGCGTGAACCTRGCCAGCATTCCAGGCGTGGTTTCAGCGACCTCGCCGAAAATGTGGAAGTTGGGGACGCCCCGCGCCTTGGCCCGAGCCAGCATGGCCGGCACGAAGGCCCGCCAGAACTCGGGGTTCACATGGCGGGCGGTGTCGATCCGGAAGCCGTCGATCCCGAAGTCGTCGATCCACCGGCCGTAGATGTCGATGAAGCCCTGCACCACGCGCGGGTTCTCGGTGGCCAGATCGTCCAGGCCCGAGAAGTCGCCATAGGTCGAGCTCTCGCCGACGAAGCGGCTGTCGCCGCGGTTGTGGTACCAGATCGGGTCGTTCAGCCAGGCCGGCGCCTTGACCGTTTCCTCGGCCTTGGGGACCTCGGGCTCGTAGGCGAAGTCGGGCCGCGTCAGCCGCGCGAAGTTCTCGGCGGTCTGCTGGTTCGCCTGGTCGCCGAGGAAGCCGTCATTGATCGCGGCGCCCCTCACCCCGCCCTTCCGAACGAACGGATAGTCGCCCTTGGAGCGGTAGCCGCAGCCGTCGGTCGGGCAGTCGCGATAACGGATCACGTCGGCGGTGTGGTTGGCGACGATGTCCAGATAGACCTTGAGGCCGCGTGCGTGGGCGGCGTCGACGAAGGTCTTCATCTGGCCCCGCGTGCCGAAATGCGGATCCACGTCGGTGAAGTCGGTGATCCAGTAGCCGTGATAGCCGGCCGACTCCTGCCCCGCCGGCCCTTGCACCACCTTGTTCTTGAAGATCGGACCCAGCCAGATCGTCGTCGCGCCCAGGCCCTGGATGTAGTCGAGCCTGGCGGTCAGGCCGGCCAGGTCGCCGCCATGATAAAAGCCTTTGTCGGCGGGGTCGAAGCCGGTCTTCAGGCGATCGCCGGCCAGACCACCGCGATCATTGGCCGCGTCGCCGTTGGCGAAGCGGTCGGGCAAGACGAAATAGATCACCTCGTCCTGCGGCGCGCGATCCAGATAGGCGGGATGACCGGGCGTCGCGGCCTGCGCGAAACCGGCGGTCGTGATCGCGGCGGCGGCCAAGGCGGCGCCCGCCGATCGACTCATCCATGCCCCCCGGATTCCCACGCCTCTCGCCCCTTCCCTGATTGTCGAGGACCGGTCGACGGAGCGCCGATCCATTGTTTGCAATCTTTTGCAGAAACCGCGCAACTCTGTCAATCGGCCTCGTATCGCTTCAAATGCGCGGATCCATCCCGCTTTTAGGCGGACTTGGCACTGAGCATCTCGACCAAAAAGCCACAGATGACATTTTGTCCATTTTTCCAGTTGCAATCGATTGCGTTTATTTGCAGTAATTTTCACAACGAAGCTTGGATCACCGCGGCGTAACCGCGGGAGCCGATTGGGAGGGAGCATTCAGATGACGACCAACATGCCGCGCCGAGCGCGCTTGATGAGCGGAGCCGCCACCGGCCTCGCCCTGCTTTTGACGACCGCCGCCGCCGCCCATGCACAGGAAGCGGCCAAGCCCAGCATCGACACCGTCGAGGAAATCACCGTCACCGGCATCCGCGCCGGCATCCAGAGCGCCATCGCGCTGAAGAAGTCCTCCAGCTCGATCGTCGAGGCCGTGTCGGCCGAGGACATCGGCAAGCTGCCCGACACCTCGATCGCTGAATCGCTGGCCCGCCTGCCCGGCCTGACCGCCCAGCGCCTGGACGGCCGCGCCCAGTCGATCTCGATCCGCGGCCTGGGTCCCGACTACAACACCGTGCTGCTGAACGGCCGTGAGCAGGTCTCGACCGGCGACAACCGCGGCGTCGAGTTCGACCAGTACCCTTCGGAAATCCTCAGCGGCGTGCTGGTCTACAAGACCCCCGACGCCGCCCTGATCGGCCAGGGCCTGGCCGGCACCGCCGACCTGCAGACCATCCGCCCGCTGAAGTACGGCAAGCGCGTCCTGTCGGCCAACGCCCGCTACGAGATGAACAGCGAAGACAAGCTGAACCCGGACGCCAAGGACACCGGCCACCGCTTCAGCGCCACCTATGTCGACCAGTTTCTCAACGACACCCTGGGCGTCGCCGTCGCGGTGTCGGACATCTCGACCCCGACCCAGAGCCGCCGCTTCAACGCCTGGGGCTACCCGAACACCGCCTCGGGCGACCTGGTCATCGGCGGCGCCAAGCCGTACGTGCAGTCCAACAATCTCAAGCGCACCGGCGTGATCGGCGTGCTGGAATACAGCCCGACCGACAAGTTCCGCACCTCGCTGGACCTCTATTATTCGGAGTTCCGCGAGAAGCAGATCCTGCGCGGCATCGAGCTGCCCCTGTACTGGAGCTCGGCCGTGCTCCAGCCCGGCTACACGGCCCAGGGCGGCCTGATCACCCAAGGCGTCTACACCGGCGTGAAGGGGGTCATGCGCAACGACCTCAACACCCGCAACACCAAGCTGAAGTCGGCCGGCTGGAATATCGCCTACGACACCGACAACGGCTGGACGCTGTCGGCCGACCTCAGCCACTCGGACGCCAAGCGTCGCGACGTGATCTTTGAATCCTATTCGGGCACCGGTCCCGCCGGCGTCGGCGCCACCGACACCATGACCTTCAACACCACGCCGGGCGCGGGCACCACCTTCGGCTCGACGCTCGACTACACCAACGCGACCCAGTTCGTGCTGACCGATCCCCAGGGCTGGGGCGCGGGCGCGGCCGGCGGGGCCCTGACCCAGGCGGGCTTCTACAACACCCCGGCGATCAAGGACGAGCTGAACGCCATTCGCCTGGAAGCCGAGCGCGAGCTCAGCTGGGGTCCGATCAACAAGGTGGAGTTCGGCTACAACGCCAGCCGCCGCGAGAAGTCCAAGGAAGTGCACGAGAGCTTCCTGACCTTCGGCGGCCGGATCGCCGACGGCGCGCCGCTCAGCCGCCCGATCCCCAAGGAAGCGCTGGTCGGCACGGTCAGCCTGGAGCTGATCGGCATCAAGGCCATGCTGGCCTATGACCCGACCTACCTGCTCGAGCACGGCGTCTACACCCTGATCGCGGACCAGAACCCGGCCGTCCAGACCCGCAACTGGGCGGTGAAGGAAGACGTGCAGATCGCCTACGCCAAGTTCGGCATCGACAGCACGGTCGGCGGGGTCCCCGTCACCGGCAACACCGGCCTGCAGGTGGTCTACACCGACCAGTCCTCGACCGGCACGCGCATCGATCCGGCCGACACCACCCGTCCGACCAGCAACAACGGCGGCGACAAGTACACCTATGTGCTGCCCAGCCTGAACCTGACCTTCGACCTCAGCAACGAGACCTTCCTGCGGTTCGGCGCCGCCCGCACCCTGGCGCGGGCCCGGATGGACGAACTGCGCGCCAGCCAGTCGTTCAACATGAACAACTCGAACCTGACCTCGACCAACCCGAACCAGTCGTTCTTCAGCACCGAAGGCGGCAACCCCGAGCTGCGGCCGTACATCGCCGACGGCGTCGACGTCTCGCTCGAGAAGTACTTCGGCCGCTCGGCCTACATCTCGGCGGCCGGCTACTACAAGAAGCTGTCGAACTTCGTGAATTCCAACTCCTCGCACCTCGAGGACTTCTCGGCCTTCGTGCCCCTGCTCAGCCCCGCGCAACAAGCCGCGCTCGGCACGACCCAGGGCCTGGCCAAGGGTCCGGAGAACGGCAAGGGCGGATACATCCGCGGCATCGAACTGTCTGCCTCGATCCAGGGCGACATCTTCTTCGAACCGCTGCGCGACTTCGGCCTGATCATCAGCGGCTCGTACACCGACAGCTCGGTCAAGCTGGACGAAAACTCGCCCGCGATCGACATGCCCGGCCTGTCGAAGAAGGTGATCAACACCACCTTCTATTACGAGCACAACGGCTTCAACGCCCGGATCAGCAACCGCTATCGCAGCAAGTTCCTGGGCGAAGTGGCCGGCCTCAGCGCCGCGCGGATCTACCGGACCGTCGACACCGAGTCCGTGCTCGACGCCCAGATCGGCTACGAATTCCGCGAAGGCGCGCTCGACGGCCTGTCGATCCTGCTGCAGGCCAACAACATCACCGACGAGCCGTTCAAGACCTACGAGAACAACGATCCTCGCCGGACCGTCGACTACCAGAAGTACGGCTCCACCTACATGGTCGGCGTTTCGTACCGGTTCTAGACAACATCTCCCCTGCGACCTCCCCGCCGGCTCCGTCCGGCGGGGATTTTCTTTTAGGGGCGGTGCGGAGGGATCCTTCCAGAGAGAAGGGCCTGGAACAGAGAGGCGCGAGGGATGAGCGACGACAGGATCAAGTCCGTGGTCGTGGTCGGCGGCGGCACGGCCGGCTGGATGAGCGCGGCCCTGCTGGCCCGGGCCCTGGGCGACACGGTCCGCATCCGCCTGGTGGAGTCCGAGGAGATCGGAACCGTGGGGGTCGGCGAGGCCACGATCCCCCAGATCCGCAACTTCAACGCCTTCCTGGGCCTGGACGAGAACGCCTTCCTCGCCGCCACCCAGGGCACGATCAAGCTGGGCATCGAGTTCGTCGGCTGGCGCGCGCCGGGGCGGTCCTACATCCACGCCTTTGGAGAGATCGGACGCCCGCTAGGACCCGTGCCGTTCCATCACTATTGGCTGGCGGGCCGGCAGCAGGGCGACGACCAATCGCTATGGGACTATTCGCTGAACGCCCAGGCCGCCTTCGCCGGACGCTTCGACCGGGCGGTGCGCAAGGCCGGCGGCGCGGCCGAGCCGCTGACCTACGCCTTCCAATTCGACGCCGCGCTCTATGCCCGCCACCTGCGCGCCCACGCCGAGCGCCTGGGCGTGGTCCGCACCGAGGGCAAGATCCTGACCACGACGCTGCGCGAGCCAGACGGCTTCGTGCGGTCGGTCACCCTGGAAGGCGGCGAGGTGGTCGAGGGCGACTTCTTCATCGACTGCTCGGGCTTTCGCGGGGTGCTGATCGAGCAAACCCTGAAGACCGGCTACGAGGATTGGTCGGGCCTCCTGCCCTGCGACCGCGCCATCGCCGTGCCCACGGCCAATGTCGGGCCGCCCCGCCCCTACACCCAGGCCATCGCCCGCCCCGCCGGCTGGCAATGGCGGATCCCGCTGCAGCACCGCACGGGCAACGGCCACGTCTTCTGCAGCCGGTTCGTCAGCGAGGACGAGGCCGTCGCCCAGCTGATGTCCAACCTCGAAGGCGAACCGCTGGCCGAGCCTCGGACGCTGAAATTCGTCACCGGCCGCCGCAAGCGGTTCTGGAACCGGAACGTCCTGGCCCTGGGCCTGGCCAGCGGCTTCATGGAGCCGCTGGAGTCGACCAGCATCCACCTGATCCAGTCGGGCCTGTCGCGCCTGCTGAACCTGTTCCCAGACAAGGGTTTCGCCCAGCGCGACATCGACGAATACAATCGCCAGACCGGGCTGGAATACGAGCGCATCCGCGACTTCCTGGTGCTGCACTACTGGGCCAATCAGCGCCAGGAGCCGTTCTGGAAGGCCTGCCGCGAAACGCCGCCGCCCGCCGAACTGACCCGCAAGGTCGAACTGTTCCGCACCCACGGCCGGCTCTTCCGCGAACCCGAAGACCTGTTCCTGGAGGCCAGCTGGCTGCAGGTGCTGGTCGGCCAGGGCGTCTTGCCGGATAGCCATCACCCGATGACCGGCCAGCTCACCGACGAGCAGCTTCGGGGGTTCCTGGCCGATCTTCGCAAGATCACCGCCGACGGCGCGGCCGCCCTGCCCGCCCATGGTGACTTCCTCCGTCAGCAGTGCGCGGCCCGGTAGCTTGTCACCGCCCCCGCGGCCATGCTCACTCGGTCCATGGTCGAGACCYTGTCGCACAAGCAAGCCCGCCGCATCGCCCTGGCCGCCCAGGGGTTCGCGGACAGCCGCCCCGAGAAGCCGACCCGCCGACATCTGATCGCCGTCATCGAACGCCTGGCCCTGCTGCAGATCGACAGCGTCAACGTCGTCTCGCGCTCGCACTACCTGCCGCTGTTCTCGCGCCTGGGCGCCTATCCGCGCGCCCTGCTGGAGGACCTGGCCTGGGGCAAGAAGCCGGCGCTGTTCGAATACTGGGGCCACGAGGCCTCGCTGATGCCGCTGGACCTGCAGCCCCTGCTGCGCTGGCGGATGGACGACGCGCGCCAGGGCGTCGGCGTGTGGGGCAATGTCGCCCAGTTCCTGGCGCAGCACCGGCCGTTCATCGACAAGGCGCTGGCGGCCATCCACGAACGCGGCCCCCTGTCGGCCGGCGAACTGGGCCTGGGCGAGCGCGGCCAGAGCGGCTGGTGGGGCTGGAGCGAGGCCAAGCGGGCGACCGAGTGCCTGTTCTGGGCCGGGGAGCTGACCACCGCCACCCGGCGCGGAACGTTCGAGCGGGTCTACGGCCTTCCCGAAGAGGTGCTGCCCAAGGCGATATGGTCGGCGCCGACGCCGTCCCGCGACGAGGCGCACCGCGTCCTGCTGCGCCGCGCCGCCCGCGCCATGGGCGTCGCCACCGAGCGTGACCTGCGCGACTATTTCCGCATGGGCCTGCTCGACGCCCGGCGCGGCGTCGCCCAACTGGTCGAGAGCGGCGACCTGACCCCGGTCGAGGTCGAAGGCTGGGACCAGCCCGCCTATCTGGCGCCGGACGCCCGCCGGCCCCGCAAGATCGTCGCCAACGCCCTGCTCTCGCCGTTCGACAACCTGATCTGGTTTCGCGAGCGGGCCGAGCGCCTGTTCGATGTCCGTATACGGCTGGAAATCTACACGCCCGCCCACAAGCGCACCCACGGCTACTATGTGCTGCCCTTCCTGCAGGACGAGGCGATCACCGCCCGCGTCGATCTCAAGGCCGACCGCAAGGCCGGCGTGCTGCGGGTTCTCTCGGCCCATCGCGAGACGGCCGCCAACGCCGCGACACCTTCGGCCCTGGCCGCCGAACTTCGGCTGATGGCCGGGTGGCTAGGCCTTTCCGGCGTTGCGGTTGCGGCCAGCGGCGATCTCGCGCCGGCCCTGGCCGCCGAAACCGCCAACGATTGACTTTGGCCCGCCAAAGCCTATTTATCCCCAGCTTCTGGAGCAGGCTTGGCGAATCCGCGCCGCCCGTTCGCCCAAACACGGGCGGCTCTGGACTTCAGACCAGCGTGATATGACAGAATTTTCCGAACTCGGGCTTTCGCCCACGACCCTCCAAGCGGTCGCAGACACCGGCTACACCACGGCCACCCCCATTCAGGCCGCCGCCATTCCGGTGGCCCTGGCCGGCCAGGACGTTCTGGGCATCGCCCAGAYCGGCACCGGCAAGACCGCCGCCTTCACCCTTCCCCTGATCGACAAGCTGATGAACGGCCGCGCCAAGGCGCGCATGCCGCGCGCCCTGGTCATCGCCCCGACCCGCGAGCTGGCCGACCAGGTCGCTTCCAGCTTCGAGAAGTACGCCAAGGGCACCAAGCTCTCGTGGGCGCTGCTGATCGGCGGCGTGTCGTTCGGCGACCAGGAAAAGAAGCTGGATCGCGGCGTCGACGTGCTGATCGCCACCCCCGGCCGCCTGCTCGACCATTTCGAGCGCGGCAAGCTGCTGATGACCGGCGTGCAGTTCCTGGTCGTCGACGAAGCCGACCGCATGCTGGACATGGGCTTCATCCCGGACATCGAGCGCATCTTCAAGATGACGCCGCCCAAGAAGCAGACCCTGTTCTTCTCGGCGACCATGCCGCCGGAAATCACCCGCCTGACCAAGCAGTTCCTCAAGGATCCCGTGCGGATCGAGGCGGCGCGTCCGGCGACGACCAACGAGAACATCACCCAGCTGCTGGTCAAGGTGCCCTCGTCCGATCCGAAGGCCAAGCGCCTGGCGCTGCGCGCCCTGATCGAGAAGGCCAAGATCGAGACCGGCATCGTGTTCTGCAATCGCAAGACCGAAGTCGATGTCGTCGCCAAGTCGCTGAAGAGCCACGGCTTCGACGCCGCCGCCATTCACGGCGACCTGGACCAGAGCCAGCGCATGAAGACCCTGGCGGCGTTCCGCGACGGATCGCTGAAGATCCTGGTGGCCTCCGACGTCGCCGCGCGCGGCCTAGACATTCCGGCCGTCAGCCACGTGTTCAACTACGACGTCCCGCACCACGCCGACGACTACGTCCACCGTATCGGCCGCACCGGCCGGGCCGGGCGTTCGGGCATCACCTACATGCTGGTGACCCCGGCCGACGACAAGGGCTTCGACAAGGTGGTCAAGCTGATCGGCTCGACTCCGGTGGAAGAGAAGCTGGACCTCGACTATTCCGGCGCCGTGACCATCAAGCGCGAAGGCGACAGCAAGCGCGGCGGCGGTCGTGACCGCGATCGCGCCCCGCGTGGCGGCGAACGCGGCGGTGGCCGTGATCGTGACCGCAACCGCGCGCCGACCGAGCCCTCGGACGTCGCCGCCGCCAATCTGGAAGCCGCCATCGCCGGCGAGCCGATCCCGTCGGCCCCGGGCGAAGCGCCCGCCAAGCGTCCTGCCCGCGTCCGCAAGCCGCGCGGCGAGAAGGCCGCCGTCGAGACCGTCGAAACCGAAGCCCCGGTCGTCGTGGAAGCCGCTGCTGAAGCGGCCCCGGCCGCCGAGCGCGGTCGTCGCGACCGTGGCGGCTCCTCGCGTGATCGCGGCCGCCAGCCGCGCGTCGAAGAGACCGCTGACGAACAGCCGCAGGTCGAGGCCGAACGCGCCCCGCGTCCCGAGCGCGCCGAAGGCGAGCGTCCTGGCCGTGAACGCGGTCGTGGCCGCGATCGTGATCGCCGCCCGGAACGCAGCGAGCAACCGCGCGTCGAAGCCGAACAGCCGCAGGTCGAAGCCGAGCGCGCGCCGCGTCCCGAGCGCGCCGAGGGTGACCGCCCGCCGCGTGAACGCGGTCGTGACCGTGGCCGTGATCGTGATCGTCGCCCCGAGCGCGGCGAGCCCCGCCAGGATCAGCCCCGCGTCGAAGCCGAACGGGCTACGGCCCCGCGCGCCGAACCCGCCCGCGAGCCTGAACGTCCCGTCCGTGGCGCGCCGCTGCCGGTGCGCGGCGTCCAGCCGATCCGTGGGCGCGAAGACGACGACGATCGCCGAGTGGTGGGCTTCGGCAACGAAACCCCGGCCTTCCTGATGCGCGCGCCACCCCGCCTGGCGCCGCCCAGCGACACCGAAGACTAGCCTAGAGCTTCCCGCTCAAGATCACGCCCGCCGCTCCAGACCGGAGCGGCGGGCGTTTTCATGACGAGGGCACGAGGAGGGACGGACGCGGGCGCGCGCCGCACTCTATCGGGCCGTCTAAGGGTCTGCTCTCGGCGCCGGCTCGTGTTTCCGCTTTCGACCCAAGTCGGACCCAAGCCTCCACAAGCTTGACGTTGAACCTGGCGCGAGTTCCGCTTAGGTCCGACGATGGTCCGAGATAAGGCGAGCGTTATGAGAAGTGGCGTCTTCGGTGCTGGTTGGTGCGTTCTGGTGCTATCCGTCGGTTTGAGCAGCTGTAGTTCAACAACGGAGGACTGGATCCAGGTCACCCAACACCGTGCCGAAATTTGCCGACGTATTGGCGCGAACATCACCGATACCAACCAGCGAATAGCAAAGTATCGCCGGGAAGGCCTTATCGGCCCTCGACTGTCAGTGCTTGACCAACCAGAACTCCTGCCGAAAGGCCAAGTCTATAGAAAGATGGTTTCGTCACTTTCGGATCGAGACTTGGTCCGCGAGATTAATGCAAAATTTAGCCCATCATATACATATGAATACGCTGAACGCCTTCATCGTCGCGGAGACGATGAGGATGCGTTGCGATTTTCCTATATGGGAAATTTACCACTAAGTCCCGTTGCGTTTAGAACTGACGGGCGATCTCTGTCTTACAAAAATGAATACCTTAAAGAGTATGGTGGATACCCGCCGTCGCAGTGCTTGGCCTACGTGTTATGTTCGAGCGAGGGCATCGAAGGGCCGGTATTCTTAGGAGATTGCAAAGATCTGCGAGACGGCTAACGGGGGAAGTGGCCATCCCAAGCGGCTTGCACCGTCCGAAAACCACCCCTAGCGGACGTTGAAAGCGTCCGCTTCGCGGGGATAGGCGCGCGTGTATCCTCGCTCGGGCCGAAAAGAAGTCCAACCATCTCAAGGCGCTGCAAGAAAATCAGCGTCACAACCGCCGCCGTGTTCAAACCGGCCGCATACTGAACAGGTCACCATCACGGGGAGGGCTCTTGGTACCGGTCCAAGCAGGCGATGGGGATGGAACCGAGCGGGGCCGCCTGGCCTGGCGATCGGATCGCGTCTGGCGGCGGGGCTCAGAAGGCTCCAAGGCCTGGCGGGGACGATGGCGGGACAGGCGGGTTGACGGGGCTGGGAGTTCAAACCGGCCTGTTCGAGGA
>NZ_JBFTZS010000040.1:0-16711 GCF_056406675.1 Caulobacter sp. P1_B12_2
ATTGGAAACAGTCAAGGTCCCAGTTCCGCCGTTGCCGACAAGGATGTCGCTGCTATTGGTCCAGGTCGAGCCCGCGCCATCAACGGTCACCGCACCCGTGGACGTCGCATTGTAGCCGACCGAGGCGAACGTATTGCTGACGACAGCGCCGCTCCGCACTTCCAGAACGCCGGAGCCCCCGTCACCGATCGTTAGGTTGGCGCTATTGATCCATACTGCGTCGGAAGTACCCAGCGTCACCTTGCCGGTCGATCCCGCAGCCCTGCCGATCACGCCCTGCTGGTTCTGCGCGAGGCCGGAGGCGATATACAAAGTACCCTGTCCCGCATCGCCGATGACGAGATCGCCGGCGTTCATCAGGCTTGAACCGGTGTCGTACATTTCCACCTTGCCGACCGAATCCGCCAGACGGCCGAGGATCGTGGTTCCCGAGCCCACGGAGCCGCCCTGCCGGATGGTGAGGTCGCCCGTGCCTTCATAACCGACATTCAGATCACCGGTGCCAAGCCACAGCGAATTGGTGCCTTCGACGATGGCTTGACCGGCCGAGCCCTTCGCGTATCCCAGATAGCCGGAGATATCCTGGACCTTGCCGCCGTTGCTGATCGTGAGGCTGCCCCCGCCAGCGTCCCCGACATAGACGCTCTGGCCGGCCGTCCAGCGCGATCCGGCTCCCCGGACGTCAACATAGCCAAAAGAACCCTGCGCCTTGCCGAGATAGCCCAGGTAAGTGTCGAGCGTTCCGCCATTTTTCACGTATAGGTAACCGTTTCCGGTCGTCCCGACGGTGACGATGTTGGCCACCGCTGCCTCTCCGGCGCCGATCGCCGGATCGTTGAGCTTGGCGTCGATTTCGGGATTGCTGTTGACGGCCGGTACGGCGAACGTCGACCAGTTGCCGGAGGCGGACCAACTGGGCGAAAACGCGCCGGTCCATTGCTGCGCGGCGGCGGGCTGCGCGGCGAGCAGGCCGCCCGACAGGGCCAGAACCGCGATCGAGGCCGAGCCCATAAGACGCCCGTTACGAGGCCGAGGCGACTTGCCGGACGTGGGCGCGGCTCGCGAAACCTGGACCAAAGACGTGCGCATTTGACTTCCCCCGGCAACCACCTGTTGCGAACCGGGTCTATCGCACCGCTCCGGAAGACCGTCTTGGACCCGACGGGACGTCTTCTTGTCCCATACGGGAATGCGTCGTTTTTTTAGTTGCCAGAGGTGGAGTCCAAAGCTCAGTAATGCTGAAGCGTCTTCGCCTTCACGACCCCAGGACCAACCCCTCGAAATGCCAGACATCGTGTTCGACGCTGCCCGGCGACGGCGAGCATTCACTTGTCGAGCGCGGCTTCGTTTTTGGATGGCGAGACATGAATATTTCGGACCTGGTCCGCGAACGAAGCGAAACCGAAAAATGATTGGTGGGAGGGATCAAGCCGCATGACTTCGACGACAGCGAAAAGACCCCGCCGCCGGGATATCTAGTTGCCCGATCGCGCGCGCCACGGTGAACCTTCTGGTCAGTCCGCATCCGGGCTGGAGCATTTTTCCACGGCGCGGTTCGGCGAACGCGAGCGCATGCCGATCTGGCGCGAGGTCTATAGTCGAAACCTGTTCAACCTCGATATCGAGGCGATCGGCGACGAGCCGTTTCATGCCGACGTCACGCTGCGGGCCTTGCCCGGCGCCAACGTCTTGCGGGGTTCCCGTTCGGCGTCGCGAACCAGCATAACCCGTCCTTTACTGCCGACAGCTTCGGATTCGCTCGTTCTGGCGGTGACAACTCATGGGCGCGGTCAGGCGTGGCAACGCGGTCGCGAGGAGGCGATCCCGGTCGGCGGCGCGATCTTGATGTCCAGCGCCGAACAGGCAAGCCATGCCGTGATCGATAATGGTCGCCTGCTCACCGTCGTGGTCCCGAGGGACCTGGTCGCGCCCCATGTGGTCGATGTCGGGGACGCCTTGATGCGCCCGTTCGCGCCTGGACTGGACGTCCTGCGCCTACTGATCGGGTACGCCGATAGCGCCATGACTTTGAGCGTTGATGCCTCGCCCCATCTGCAAACCCTGGCTGCGGCGCATCTTCGCGATCTCCTGGTGTTGCTTCTGGGCGCGCACGGCGACGCCCGAGAACTTGCGCTCTCGCGAGGCGTGCGGGCCGCGCGTGTCCAATCGATCAAGAAGGCTATTTTCGCGGGAGCCCAACGCGCCGACCTCTCCGCCGAAACAGTGGCTCGATCCCTCGGGATCTCGGCCGACTATGTGCGCAAGCTTCTCGCCAGCGAGGATTGCGGGTTTTCGGATTATGTCATGCGGCTTCGGCTGGAGCGCTGCCTGGCCACGCTGCGGGATCCGCGCATGAGCCATCTTGGCATCAGCGCGATCGCTTTCGCCGCCGGCTTTAGCGACATTTCGTATTTCAATAGAAGCTTCCGTAAGCGTTTCGGCATGACGCCCGGTGACGCCCGCGAGATCCGAATGCCCTGATGGGAGGCGAAGGATCTTCGCCTTCAGACCTGCTGCAGATCGCCGAAGAAGCCTCCTTTTCTCGAGAGGAGCGACCTGCAAAAAGCTGCGCTAATTTGTTTTCGACTTGCGCCCTCTTGTGAGCGGCTTCGGTTCTTCCGCACCGGGAGCGGGCAAGGTCAGTAGCTCGGCGAGCGGCACACCAAAAACTGCTGCGAACTTTTCAATGATATCGACCGTCGCCGCCGCTTTTTCGCGCTCCAGCTCGCTGACGTAAGCCCGGTCCACGCCTGTATCGGCGGCCAACCTCTCTTGCGAAATGCCCTGCTGAGCCCGCAAGCGCCTCAGATTCCAACCTAATAGCGCTCGCCCGTTCATGCAGCGAAGCGATCGGTTCAGCTTCCATTAAACCACGGGCTATAGCCTACAAATTAGACCGCTGAGCGCGGGACGCTGGCGACCGTGGAGAAACATGATGATAAGGCGACTTCTGCTTGCGGCAATTTCGTCGGGGATGGTTATAGCGGCGGCGCATGGGGCGCTTGCCCAAGCCTCGCCTGTTTCGGTCACCGAGCAGGAGGTTTCCAGAGGCAAGGCCATCGTCCTCAACCGACTCGTCGATCCATCCAGCGCCCAATTCCAGAATGTAACGATCACACGGGTTGGCCACGCCGCGATCTTCTGCGGCCAGGTCAACGCCAAAAATCAGCTTGGCGGCTACACCGGCTATCGCCCCTTCATCGTATTCGGCGGCGACGTCAGCTTCTATGAAGGTCGGCCAGGAACACAAACCACTTGGCAGAAGATGGAAGCCATGACGTGCAATGGCGGCCCGAGGGCGTTCGTCAGCGGCTTCTGACTGGCGTGATGCCCTCGCCATCAAGCAGCGGCGCCCTCCCCTGCGGTTCGCGTCGCTGCATCTGTCTCAACCGTCCTTGTCCGGCACGGGGTCCGGCGGTCCGATGACAACGACAAATCCCTCCGGGGCGCTCATCCGCAGAATGCCTATCGGGGGATCGGGACGAGGCTGCTTGCCACGGATGACCCACTCCTCATCCGTAATACCGCGATCATTCCATACCCAACCCTTGCAGCCGAACCCCACCATCAGCGAGCGGATCAGACCGGCGCGGACGAGATAGGTGATGGCGTTGTCGGCTCGCCTGCGCAGGCTGGCGAGTTCTTCGTCCGTTGGATCGCGGCCAGCCTCGCGTAGCCGGTCGACGATGTCCTGGCGCGCCACCGGAGCGTCGGCGTCATCCAATAATCGGCTGAATACCGCAACGTCGGCAAAGGTGCCGCCGACCGTTTCGGTCTCTTTGTTGGCGATATCAACGTAGTAGCTGAAGGCCACGTTCGGCAGATCCAGCGTCGCGAAAGTACTTTCACGACGCTGGATCATCCGATCCGACGACGCTTGGCCGAGAAGTTGCGTCAATGAGCCCTCGACCGTGACTCTGACCGGCCCGATTCCACGGCCATCTTCCTTTCCATCGGCTTCCAACGGCGTAACCTTGATCTTGGTGATGAAACTGCGGACGATATCGCGGGCGCGCGCCGCATCGCGCTCCGGCCCATTCAAGGCGGAGCCCACATCATCCAGCAGATCGTTCAGCCGGGCGATCACCGCCTCGGTTTCAAGCGACAGGGACGCCGGCGGAGGCGGACGGGACGCCTGGCGTTCCAGTTGCTTGCGCTGGGCGCCCAGGCGGTCGAGTTCTTCATGGAGGAGTTGCGCGGCGTATCCGCCGGAGCCAGCGCGAACCAAGGCCAGCGTATTGCCAATCTCCCGATCGACGTCTCGCAGCCGAACCTGGGTGTTTTCGGCGCGGTCGGTCCGTTCAGCGGACGCCTTTTCGAACTCGCGGCGATACTCGTCGAGATAGAGGTCGATGATATGGGGTTGGAGCACCCTCTCCTTCAGCCCCGACAACACCGCGTCCTGCAGGTCCTCGCGCGCGACGCGCCGACGGTTGCGGCACCCTGTGCCCTGCCGTCGGCCTTCGCACCCCAGCTTGGTGCTGACCATGGAAAAGGAGTGATCGCAGCATCCGCAACGGATCAAGCCGGAGAGCAGATAGGTCGGATGGCGGGTCCGGTTGGGAACTGGATTTGTACGACCCTCAAAAATTTCTTGAACGGTTTGCCACAGATCATCGGGCACGATCCTAAGATGCGGCACGTCCGTGACGATCTGATCCCCACTAGGACCGGGCGTCACCTTGGTCTGGCCGGTCGATGCGACCAGCTTGGAGTTGGTTTTGCCGTAGACAAGCTTGCCCACGTAGAGGGGATTGCGGCCGATCCCAGTTCCCAGATGAGGGTCGCCGGTGATGGCTTTGGTGCGCCACAGCTTGCCGCCGCTCGGCGGCGGGACGCCCTCCTTGTTAAGGGCGTTGCAGATCGCATGCGTGCTCATCCCGGCCGCGACGTCTTCGTAGATTCTCAGGACGACCTTGGCTGTGGCATCATCCTTTGCACGCATACCTCCGTGCTCATCAGGCCGGTCTAGTAACCGATAGCCGTAGGCGACGCCGCCCATAGCCTTTCCTCGCGCGGCGGCACTGCGATGGCCGCGCTTCACGCGCCGGCCCGTATCCTCGGACTGTTCCTGGGCCATCTGGGCGCGGACGGCGAGTTGAATGCCATCGAGCACGCCACCGCCCATGGTGCAGATCACGACGTCGGCCTCAGCAAGCTTACGAGCCGCCATCAGCATGTCAGCGGCGTCTCGCGCCATGCGGCTGACGTCTTCGATGACGACGACATCGCACTCGCCCGCCTCGGCGGCGGCCATCACGTTGTAGTAGCCGCTGCGGCCCACCGTTGTACGGCCAGTGCGCGCTTCGTCCTTCTCCGTGCCGACTACAATCCAATTCTGGCGATTGCAGAAGGCGATGCCTTCACGAATCTGGTCGTCGGCGGAGCGGGGATTTTGTAGGTCCGATGAATAGCGGCCCAGAATGATTGCTCGCGACCCGGCCGGCGGCATTTTCCGCTGCATGATCAGCGCCCGCCGTCGTTCGCGAAGGCCACACGGCTGTCGCGTTGGGCCGCCAAGCGGGCAAGGGCCAGGACCAACGGGGCCAGCATGGCGTCAGCCTGCGGCATCGATGCCGTCAACTGCGTTTCACGCCGGTCGTTGCGTCGCTGCCAGAGTTCGCGATCAAGGACAGCCGAAGGGCCGATCCGATGCACCCCCCGCGTGGGCGTGCGCTCGACAGTCGGTTCAGGGATAGGGTCGCAACTCATGCTGAGTGATCCTACGCCGGGTCCGGCAGAGGCCGTTGGATCACCAGCGGACCCTGCCCCGCGAAATTGGCGAAGATGGTTTCGAACTCCCCGTCACGGAGGCGGTGGATCAATTGCACCAAGACCTCGACGCCCGGATCGGAACCGTCCAAGGCCAGGGCGACCACGCGATAGCCCGCCTGCTTGGCGTATCGGGCGCAGACCATCAGACCGTCTTGGATAGCCTGGGCATCGCCGGGGGGCGAAGCCTCGGCGTAGAGGGCCGCGCGGCTGCCGTGGACGGGAACGAGGGCGGGATCGGGGTGGGAAACGGCCATTGGAAAGACTCCAGTTGTTGATACTGGAACACTCAATGACCTCAAAGGCCTCCGAGAGTCAATCTCGTTGATACAATTGCTATCTATTCCTAGCTACTTGCCGACGACAGCTCGATGCAGGGCAAGCAGGGTGGGCAGGCCAAATTCCATGGTCGCCAGGGCGCCTTCCCGAGGATCGATCTCTAGCGTCTCGTCACTAAGCGCGCGCTTGGTCGCCCAGGCCGTGGGCGGCGCATAATATTCATGGAAGGCGTCATCTTCTTCTAGCTGCATCCACAGCCGCCCCAAATGCACCTCAGCGGCTAGGCCGGGGGCGTAGCAGACAACTCTGATCACTCGCGCTGGCGATAGGACGGCATAGGTGTTGGCGGCCCGCAGCTTCGCCGCCGCGCGCTCCATCGAAAACTCGGCCTCGGTGAGGCCCTGTGTGACGCCGAGCCACTCGCTCATGTAGCGCCTCTGCCAGGCCGCAAGAGCAGGAGCGTTCGCTAGCATGGCTTCAACCGTGTCGGCGAAGCTGAGCCTCTTGCGCAGGAACGCCAGCTCCTCCGGCAGATCCTCTCGCTTCATCCGATCGATCTTGTCCCAAGGCGAGGGCTGGAGAGACCGCATGTTCTCAACAGCCTCCACCGCGCCCTGGGGCGTGAGGTTGCCGTAAGCCCCCAGCAGCAGCGTGGTCGCATCCGAGAATGTCATCACGGACGCGCCCGCGCCCCTCTTCTTGGATTCAATCAGGTCCACATCCCTCACCTGCCGGGAGATGTGGGCGATGGTGGCGTGGCCGCGACGATCATGCTGGGCGATCGCATCGACGAGCGCGGGCAGGCGAGCCATAGGTGTCTCCATTCTTAGCGGTCGGATCGTACATCGATGTGCTTGTTTCGCAAATCGGGTTGCGTATCGGCTTTTGTTGTGACAAACAGTGTTTATCACTTCCTTCCGCCAAAGAGGCCATAGCCGCCATGGCCCGCGACGCTCTTGCCCGAGTGACCTTGAGACCGTCCATCGACGACTGGGCCGACGACGACCCCATGACGCTGATCGAAGCTGTCGCCGTCTTCTTTCCGCAAGGGCCTCTGACCCTGTCGTCGCTGCGAACCGAAATCCGCAGCGGCCGCCTGCCGGCGGCGACGGTCGCGGGCCGGCTCTACGTCACGCCTTCCAACCTCAAAGCCCTGTTCGAGTCCCGCCCCGCCCCATGCCCCGCAAATCGAAAGGCCCGAGACTCTACCTGCGGAACGCTCGCGCGACCCAAGGGTCGAGCGCTGTCTGGGTCATCAGAGACGGAGCGAAGGAAGTCAGCACTGGCTTTGGCCAAGACGGCCTTGCAGCGGCTGAGCAAGCCCTCGGCGAGTACATCGCCGCCAAGTGGACGGTCGAAGTCGACGATGGCGACCGCCGCGCCCGTGACCCCGCCGATGTTCTGATCGCCGAAGTCATCGCCCTCTACGCCATCGAGAAGGCGCCAAGGACCGCCGATCCCGTTTCCTGCAAAGGCAGGCTTGAGGCGCTGCTCGCCTATTGGGCGCAGGCCAGCCTTGCCGATATCAAGCGTTCCACCTGCGAGGCTTATGTCGCTTGGCGAGTGCGCCAGCCCATCAAGTCCTACAAGAACCCGACGACGGCGCCCCGTGTGAGCGATCAGGCGGCCAGGCGGGAGCTGGAGGATTTGTCGGCGGCCATCGGCTACTGGGCCGAGGAACATCCGCTGACGCGTCGACCCAAGGTCGTGCTGCCGCAGAAGGCAGAAAGTTCGCGCGACGCCCTAAGCCGATCCGAAGCGGCGCGCCTATTGAAGGCGGCCATGGGATGGCGCCTAGACCCCGCAACCGGAAAATGGACGCGGCTCCAGGAATCGAGCCGCAAGAACCGCGCCCATCTGCGACGTTTCATCCTGATCGGCTTCTATACCGGCACCCGTCCTGGCGTTCTGCCGAAGCTCCTTTGGGACGAATCCCCGGCCCAGGCTTGGATCGATCTGGACGCCGGGATCATCTACCGCCGGGGGCGCGCCGAACGAGATCATAAAACTAAACGCCGACCGTTGGTGAAGGCGCCGCCACGCTTGCTCGCGCATCTACGGCGGTGGCGACGCATGGACCTGGCGGCGGACGCCACGGACCGTGACGCCACGTCGGATCGAGCGGATACGCCCCGCCGCGCCACCGTCCTGCACCACGGGGCACGCGCCCTGGCGGGCCGGATCCGCAGAGGGTTCGAAGGCATTGTCCGCGATGCCGGGCTGCCCCGAGAGGTCACCCCGCACTGGATGCGCCACACCTGCGCGACTTGGCTGATGGAACGAGAGGTGCCTCCCTGGGAAGCCGCCGGCTATATGGGCATGTCCATGGAAGTTCTGGAGGCGTGCTACGGTCACCATCGCCCAAGTCATCAGGCTCGGGCAAGAAAAGCGCTGAGTTGACAGGACTCTGACGATCGCCCGACAATCTTCTTGAGCCCTCCCCGTGCGTTGACTGCGACGACAGAGAGCCAGCTGGAAAGCCCATGACGGCGTCCAGCCGTTGACCTCGCTGGTCAGCGGTCCAGGCCAAAATGGCCTCCAGATCGCCGTTCAGGGTCGCCAGCACTTCGCCGCGCTTGGATCCTGGCTCCAACACGATCCGTTCGATCAGAGCCCGCAAGGCTTGGGTGACCATCGCGTCCATGCCATAGTTTCTCATCGGCACCAATGTGGCGATGCGACTGGTCCACGATTGGGAAACGATAACGCGCTCCCAATTGCTTCGGGCCGGTAGCAAGGAGGGGTGGCTGTGGGAAAGAAGATACCGGCTTCGATCGAAACGCGGGACTTTCAGAGCCAGGGCGATGCGCTAGCCTTTTTTAAGGAAATGCTGAACCGATATTCGATCGGAGACAGGGTTTCCGCAGAAGATGGCAAAGACCTTGCAGCACTTCTAAAGAAGCACGACGATTACAACGAAAAATTGGGATCTGGACTGGATCACTTTGAAATAATGAGTGCCGAATACGGAACGCAGTGCTTTAAGATTATACGCAATGACGGTAGTGGAGAAGATTTCTCATATCCACACTGCGTTCGAAATGCGTGTATACGCTAATCTCTTTAGATACGCGGTGTAATTCTCGCTGCCGTTCTGATGTCCGCGATCTGCACACCGAGCGCCGTGAGCGTCTGGCGCAAATCGTTGAATACAGGCTGCTCGCCTTTCGGATCGGATATGGTCAGGATTGCAGTGAACGGAACGCCATCATCCGGCATTACTTCGCCCGCACGAGTTAGATAATTCACAGAAAGCCGCCAGGTCGATAGCTTTCCAACGCCATACTTCATCGTCTTCGCATAAACTTTAACAGGGCTCCATTTAAGCCCATGTTGAACGAGCGACGACTCCTGGACGGGGTGTTCCGTTTGCCCTGGCAGATAGAGGGAATCCAGACGCCCCTTCCACTTGCCATCTTCTTGGAGCTGCTGAAGAGCCCCTTCGACATTGACCCTGACAAACTCGGTTCCAAATCTGGAATCCAGGGGCGGCGTGGAAACCAGCGTCAATTTTGCGTGCCCTCGACACTTCCCGGCGGCATCGATCAACGATGCGGGCCATGCAAAACGGAACGAAATCTGTTGGTCCTTCCGGATACGGGACGCAAAGACCAGAGTAATTTCGTGATCGTCGGTTTGTAGCATTTCGTGGGCTGACGGTGRCACGCCAAAGCCTACGAGATGTCGAGCGACGCCAGCCAAAGCTTTGTGTCGGAGTGGTTGGGGAATTTGAGCGTTATGTACGAGCAATCCAATAAGGGTCTCTCTGGAGACGTCACCCTCAATGGCTTGGTCGAGCGCAGCGGCTGTACGGGCAACCAGCGGGGCTGCGTAGCTTGTGCCGCAACCGTCAACGATCGCCCCCTCCGGCGCCAAGGAAAATAAGGCATGCCCCAAGGGCGCCAGCGGAGAACCGGAGCCGCCGACATGGGCCAAATCGGGCTTCACGCCCGCCCGCATCCCCGGCCCTCTTCTGCTAAAGCGGGCTGGGGCAAATGGCAGAGATGGACCGTGGCCAGGAGGATTGACGGCGCCGACGGCGACATTACGGACACTCTCCGCCGGAACCAGAAGGCCGTCGTTTCTCGCTAAGGCAAGATGGCCAAGCGCCTGCGTCACATCGGACGACCATTCGGGGCGCGTATTCTGAGAGTCCGTGTTTCCTGCGGAAATGAAGATAATTGCGTCGTTCTGCTCTGCGATCCTATCGAGCCGTGCCGCATGCACGCTGTAGGTATCAGCGGCGGTCGGCTGCAGGACGTTCAGGCTCATATTGAATATGCGAACGCCATGCCGTGCGCGAGCGTCGGATACAGCGGTCTCAACTTCATCGAAAAACTGCGGCAAACCATCCGGGTAATAGGACGGGAAGGAGTTGGAACTGCTCTCGCTGGGGAATACCGCCAAGTCGACCAGTTCGGCGCCGTCCGGCTCAGGGCAGCACTCCGCGCCGTTCAGTGATCCGCCTAGAACCGACAGGCCACCGATGAATGTCCCGTGGTCGTGGGAAGTATCCTCGTCCGCCAGGATGTCCCACCGATCGATGACCCAAGAGTCCAATGCAGGGCCAATGCCTCCGTCGATAACACCGAGGCGAGGATAGCTTCGCTGCGGATCGCGAATCGGCATCTCCGCCTGTGTGGTCCGGGTTCGCTGGATTGGTGATGCGGACCTAACAATGAGGCCTGGCAGGCTTATGTGCCGAACAAGTGGATGCCGATCGAGGAAGGCCAATAGTCGCGCGTGGCGATCAGAGTTTGTTTCAAGCTGCGCCACAGCCTTCCGCCGGTCCGATTGTACGGGCGCGAACATCTGGAGCAGCGGCGGTTCGGCCGCTTTGCTCAAGCGAACAGATAACAGCGGCTGCGCTCGGACGCGCGTGCCAAGGCGTTGAACGCTTAGACCGGCGCCGATCTCGGTGAGTCCATCGACAAATGATTGATACAGCTCTTGGCGGATTTTGCTCAGAGCATCCCACTCGTTGCGGGGCGGCGGCGCGTCGAACAGCTCGACCTGATAGGCGCTTCCCGTCACGGGGTTCGCCAGCCACGACATCGCCTGATCGACGGAGAATGTGCGCCTGTCAGACGCCCCAAAGAGCTCTAACCGTTCGATGGCGCCGGTCTCGCTGCGCCTGGCTGAGGGATGCGGTATCTCTTTGTCGAGCGCCTCAACGTAGCGCAATCTGGTTTCCAGCTCCGCGGCGCCGACGTCCGCCGCCACAGCGCGAAGCGTGGATGGCTCCACCTCCACAATCATCACGCCAAGGTCGCCGCCACCTACAACCGGGGTCCGGTCATGCTTGAAGAGCGCCTTTAGCGGCCGATGGCTCTTTGCGAGCGCCGACTGGCGTAGAACAACCTTCAAGTGGCCAAGCTTTGGCCCTGCCTGCGCACTGATGGTGTCCGCCACGCCGTTGAGCTGGGAAACGATTTCGTCACGGTGCTGTCGAAAGGCCGGATCGCGATTTGCAAAGAAATCCTTCCTTGGCCCACCGCCTGCGGTCTCACGAGCTTGCTCGAAATTCTCGGGATTCAGAACAATCTGTATTGGGCTAGCCATGGATCGTCACTTCCGCCTCGTCTTGCGACGTCGCACTTGCATGCCGGCCGAGTTGCCGGCTCACAGTGGATTTGTCGCGGCCGGCCACTTCGCCGATGTCCGAGAGAGAGAAGCCCAGAGTCGAATCCTCTTTCATCGCGCGAAACAGATTGGCAGGCTCGCCGAATAGTAGCAACCGGCGCGAGCTGTTGATGCGTGCGCTATTGAGCGTTGCAAATTGCCGTAGAGTATCCAAAAGACCTCTGCGATCTTCTTCGCGAACGGTCGTTGCTTTCTTATATGTTCGAACCAGAGTTTCGATCTCAGCTCCAGTGGCATCCTCCGTAAACCAGGAGATTAACCTGAGGTGGCTATCAGGAGCTTCTACTGGAGGCATAAAATGCCGCGCTATGCGAACCCTGGTATCGAAATCTGGCTTCGGAATCTCAAGCTGAATCTCAAATCTACGCCAAACGGCAGGATCGAGTAGTTTCGGGTGGTTGGTGATCCCGATGGTAAGACCGACATCTCTTCTTGTGTCTAAATTTTGGAGCAGCGCGTTTACAACTCGCTTTATTTCCCCAACTTCCTGAGGGTCATCCCGCAATTTTGCTATAGCGTCGAATTCATCCAAAAGAAGAACGCAGCGATGCCTATTTACGAAATGAAATAGATTTCCGATATTACGCGATGTCGTTCCAAGGAACGACGACATCAATCCATCAAGCTTAACCAATACTATTGGAATTTCAAGTTCACGTGCAATCCAAGTGGCTAAACGTGTCTTTCCGGTTCCCGGAGCCCCGTATATCAAGCAGGTTTTTGACGGAAAAATATCTATCTCGGATAGAGCGCTGGAATTTGCCCATTCTTCCACGATCGATTCGATCGCTTCTGAAACCGTACTGTTAAATATTGGCTGAGACGACGCAACATCTGCTGGAAAGATGATTTCTGCCAACGGAGCCGATGTCTCGCGGTCCACTGGCAACGGCGTGTTTCGCGTAAGAACCTCACCGGCCATCTGAGCGCGCGATCGGGAGAGCTTGCTCGGCGCGATCTCCTTAGTCCGCTCGGCCGCAATCAGAAGGTTCGTCAGGGCGGACGCCGCGTCGCGGTCTCCGTCCTTAGTCAGGGCGTCGCGCAGGCGTTCGATCTGTTTGCGGACGGCCGGCGACGGCTCCGCCATTGCGGATCGGCATAAGGCCTGAACGATCGGGAAGTGATCCATGTAGGTATCCGTTGGGCGCACAAATTCACGTTATCGCCTTACATACCAGGCAATCTGTTGCATTGAAACTGATCATCGTTGCGAAACACGGGAAATTGTTGCATCGTCAGAGTCGCTAGGCACCCCGCCTGCGCTCTATCTGGAGAACGAACTATGCCCATGAAGCAGCCTGGCCTTGATGGCCGCCACCGCGACCAAAATGGTCAAATCCGTGCGAAGAACGGGAATACCCGCGTCGATACGCTGCGCGAAACCTACGGCGACAACTTCGCTCCGGGCGTTCGGGGAGACATGCAGCTCGATACGTTGCTGGCTCGGACGGGCACCCAATCGCTGAGCGAACTCGTGAAGAAATAAGGTGTCGCCAAAAGCACGCCGAACGGCCTCACGCTGGGGTGCTGGGCTTACAGCACGGCACCCCTACGGCCGCCCCAGCAGCAGGCCCGACAGCCGTCCCAAGATGATGCGCTCCACCTCCACCTAGATCGCGACCGTCAGAGTTATCGGTTCCGGTAGGCTTGGTGCAGGCGGACTTCATCGCCGGGTTCGATCGCGGATACGCGTCGCACCGATCGCGGCTCCGCCCAAACAAATGGATGCTCTTAATGAATGACCAGGCCAAGCTCGACGACGCGAAACAGCGCTATTTAACCGCCAAGCAAGAGATCGCGGATTTTCGCATGAAGCTAGCAGTCGCGGCCTGCCCATTGCATATCGGGGACCGCGTGACGATCGTCGATGATAATAAGGAATACGAGGGGCGCATCGACCACATCCACTATGCACTCCAAGGAGAGTTCCTCGAACCTGTGCCCGGTGCCATGACAGGGTGGGCCGTGAGTGGGCCGAGATACAAGAAAGGTACTGACGAACTATCGAAATGGTCGTTCGGCTTTAGCAGTTTCGACACAGCACTTAACGCGGCTAAGTGGACGAAATTGAATTTAACTCTCGAAGAGATCTTGGGCCTCCCGCCAATGCCCATCCGCTAACATCCATGCCTCCTAATAGATCGCCGAATTAGGCCTCGTTCGGAGCGCTCATGAGCTGCTGGCTAAGGCGGATCATCAGCTGATGCGCGCTGCTCAAGCCCGTGGCGATGCTGACGAAGCCGAACGCTTTCGCCAAGGGTGCTACGGGAGCGCGCTCAGGCGGGGAGCCTGACAGGCATTTCGCCGGGCGTCTTGACCCTCCGGGGGGCGTGCAAGACGCAAGGTTAGGCGGTTGTGGGGGAGGCTGCTGCACAAGAACGGAACGGAGCTGCCCCCCAGCTATCCCCAGAAACGCGCCGAAATGCCGTGAACGAAAGGACATTCATCGAAACGGAAGCGATTGAAATGGAATAGTTTTTTTAGTATCCCTGTCGTTCACACCGAGGGGGTCGCAGGTTCAATCCCTGCAGCATCCACCATTTTCCCCGACCACCGGGAACCCCGACGCCTTCACCGAACACGCCGCCTAGCTGGGTCGACTCCGCCATGCGTGACGCCGTGGCCTAGATCGCCGACGCCGGCGAACTCAATTCCTAAGAGCATCTAGAATTCACTCGCCAACACCTTGCGAAGCGCCGATTTCGGGCGTCCTTTAAGGCCACGCTTGGGAGATTCGCGCTCTGGGAAGCCACGGCTGCCGGATCAGGTCCCGCCAGGAACGCCCGAGCGACAGAGTAAAAGTTCCGAGTCCGCGTCCACCGATATCGAGCGGCGCCGCACTGGATGCGCCGCCGTCGCCACGGAGGTAGAACAAGATGACGTTCCCCACTCGCCGAGCCCTGACCGCCTCGCTCTTCGCCCTGACCGCCGTCACGAGCGTGGCCGCCTGCGCCCCCAAGCCCAAGCCCGTTCCGCCTCCGCCCGTCATCCAGATCACCGAACCGGAGGTTCTCGCCGCGCAGAAGGCCTGGGGCGACGCTCTGGTGGCCATCTCCACGGCCTATGAGAGGGGCGGCATCGACGAGGCCAAGCCGCTGGCCAGCGCGGTGATCGACAAGGCCTATGGCTACCAGCTGGGACCGGTGCTGTTCAAACCGACGCTCACCCAGGCCCCCCAGACCTTCCGCCTGACCAAGGAAGGCGCCCTGTCCTATTTCGTCGGCCACGACCCCAACTATCCCCAGGACGACGGCTTCGCGCTCAAGGGCTGGCGCTCGGTGACGGTCAATAACGTCGGCATCCAGATCAACGGCGCCGTCGCCAACACCATGGGCAACGTCTCGATCACCGACAAGGACGGCAAGGTGACCACGGTCGACAAGACCTGGACCTTCAAGAAGGACGACAAGGGCGTGGTGCGCATCATCCTGCACCACTCCTCGCTGCCGTATAACGGTCCGGAGAAGCCCTGCCTCCGCATACCCGTGACCATCAAGCGCCCGCTGGTCGTCAAGCAACCCTAAAGGCGTCGAAGGGCAGCGCCTGCAGGAAGGCGGCGGCGTCGAAGGCTTCGCCCGGAGCCAGGGCGCCGCTCGCCACGCCGCCCGCCAGCAGGCGCTCGACCGCTTCGCAGACCAGCGGCGCGGTGAACCCGTAGATGTCGCGGCCGGCGGCGGTCGCGCGCCGCGTCTCGCCGGCGCGCGACACGATCGCCTCGACGACGAACTTCTGGGCCGACAGCCCCCGCTCGTCGACGGCGGTCGGCGGCGGGGTCGCGGCGTTCCGAACGTCGGTCAGGGCCGTCTCGCTGAGGAAGGTGTCCAGCCGATCGGTCTTCAGATGCCGGGCGATGACGACGACCTCGGAGAACGGCACTTCGACCATGGCCTGCGATCCGAACGGCGGGGCGAAATCCCAGGTCGTGCGGGGCGCCGGATTGGGCAGCGGCGCCAGTCGCCCCTCGGCGATCACCTGGCGCGGCGCGGTGTTGCGGGCGCCCGTGATCCGCGTGCCCTCGGTTGGCCACCAGCGGTCCAGGCCGATGCCGATCTGGATGTCGTCGGCCTGCGTCCAGTCGCCCATGGCGGCCGTGGCGAGCAGATCGGCGAGCCCGCCGTAGAAGCCCATCGCCGGCAAGACGACGGCGCCGGCCGAGCGAGCCGGCTCGTCGAACCGCTCGAACACCGCCTGGGCGCTGGGCTGCTCGGCCGACACGTCGATGTAGTGGGCGCCCGCCCGCAGCGCCGCCGACGCCACCGCCTCGGCGGTGTCCAGGAAAGGCCCCGCGCAGTTGATCACCGCGGCCACGCCCGCGAACGCCCGGTCCAGCGCGGCGGTGTCCTCGACGCTCGCCACGCGGATCAAGACGTCGCCGCCGGGGAAGGCGGCTTCCAGCGCCTCGGCCCGCCGCCCCACCGCCACGGGCGCCAGGCCCCGGCGCAGAAGCTCGTCGATCACGAACCGCCCGGTATGACCCGAGGCCCCGAACACCGCCACGCGACGCGCACCATCCTGCTGACCAGCCATTTTCTTCCTCGCTACAGACCTGTCTGTTTTGAACAGCTACAAACAGGTCTGTAGCGTGTCAACCACCCTCGTGCTAGGAGACGGAACAGAGGTGTTGTGATGCAGCAAGAATCCGGGCGCTCTACGCCCAACGGCAAGCCAGGCGACGCGACGGATGTCCGCGAGCGCATTCTCGAGACGGCCTCGGGCCTGTTCTATCGGGAGGGCGTACGCGCGGTGGGGGTCGATCTGGTGGTCGCGGCGGCGGGCGTCGCCAAGACCAGCCTCTATCGCCATTTCCGCACCAAGGACGACCTGATCGCGGCCTTCCTGCAGCGCGAAGACCAGGACTTCTGGCGCACCTGGAGCGAGGTCACCGAAAAGCATTCCGACGATCCCGCGGACGAGCTTCAAGCTCACATGGACTGGATCGGCGAGCGGGTCGGGCGGCCCAACTATCGGGGCTGCCCGCAGTTGAATGTCGCCGCMGAGTTTCCCCTCGCCGACCACC
>NZ_JBFTZS010000041.1:0-16548 GCF_056406675.1 Caulobacter sp. P1_B12_2
TCGCCGGACTTGGACAGGGCCAGCACCACGTCGCCCTGGCCGATCATGCCCAGGTCGCCATGGCTGGCCTCGGCGGCATGGACGAACATGGCGGGCGAGCCGGTCGAGGCCAGGGTCGCGGCGATCTTGCGCGCCACATGACCCGACTTGCCGATGCCGGTGCAGACCACCCGCCCCTTGGCGTCGAACAGGGCCTCGACGGCGCGGACAAACGATTCGTCGAGCGAGGCCGACAGCTGCGCCAGCGCCTGGGCCTCGGTGTTCAGCACCCGTTGGCCGACGGCGATCGCGTCGAAGGCGCTCACGGCGCCGCCGCCGCGGCGGCGCTGGCGTCGGTCACCTGCTGGCGAGCCTGTTGGTCGCGCAGGATCGCGGCGTCCTTCTCGCGCTGGATCTTGACCCGCATTTCCGGCGTCTGCTGGATGGGGATCGAGCCGAACGGGCCCGGCGAGCGGGCGCCGTAGCCCTGGGGCCAGATGAGCGAAAACGCGATCAGGGCGAGGCCGATGAACGCCAGGAAGGGCATGAGGATGCGATCGGGCATGGCCTGCCTATAGCATGCCCCCCAGAGGAGAGAAGGGCGAGAGAACAGCAAGGCGCGGCGGAACGCTTGACGCGGGGTCGGTCGGGGCTTRGCCCGCCCTCCGACACATTCTGGAGGTCCGATGCCCGTTCTCGTCCTGCTCCGCCACGGCCAGAGCCAGTGGAATCTCGAAAACCGCTTCACCGGCTGGGTGGACGTCGATCTGACCGCCGAGGGCGAAGCCCAGGCGCGCAAGGGCGGCGAGCTGATCAAGGCCGCCGGCATCGACATCGACGAAGCGTTCACCTCGGTCCAGACGCGGGCCATCCGCACGAACAATCTGGCGCTGGACGCCGCCGGCCAGAGCTTCGTGCCGGTCACCAAGGACTGGCGGCTGAACGAGCGCCACTACGGCGGCCTGACTGGGCTGAACAAGGCCGAGACCGCCGAGAAGCACGGCGAGGAGCAGGTCACGATCTGGCGCCGGTCCTACGATATCCCGCCGCCGGAACTGGCCCCGGGCGGCGAGTACGACTTCAGCAAGGACCGCCGCTACGCCGGCAAGGACCTGCCCAGCACTGAAAGCCTGAAAACCACCCTGGTGCGCGTGCTGCCCTATTGGAAAGCRGCCATCGCCCCCAAGCTGAAGGCCGGCGAGACGATCCTGGTGGCCGCCCACGGCAATTCGTTGCGCGCTATCGTCAAGCACCTGTTCGACGTGCCCGACGCCGACATCGTCCATGTCGAGATCCCCACCGGCAATCCGTTGGTCATCGACCTGGACGCCAACCTCAAGCCGACCGGCGCGCGTTACCTCGACGAGAGCCGCGCCCAGCCGCTGCCGACGACGCGTTGATCTTGCGTTCGGGACACTGGGGCAAGCCGCGCCCTGATGTCCCGAAAGGCTTGGAAACGCAGCGTTAATGCGGCGGCGCGCATTGTATGGGTCTAGCCCTACGGGGAGCCGATACGAGCAATCATGAGCGCCCCTCCCGCGGCAGGCCAAGAGCACAAGCGCCTGACGCAGCACGACGTCGACGTGATCTGCGCCAAGCATGACCGTCTGTGGTCGGCTCGGATGGGTGGAGCGCGCGCTGTCTTCGCCTTCTGCGACATCTCGGGCCTGTCGGTGACCGGCCGCAATCTCTGCGACGCCGATTTCACCGGCGCGCTGCTCGTCGGCTGCGACATGCGGCGCACCAAGCTCGACAACGCCACCCTGTACGGCGCGGATCTGCACGGCTCGGACCTGACCGACGCCTCGATGCGGCGATGCGACCTCCGCGGCTCCAGCCTGCGGGGCGCCAACCTGACCGGGGCCGACTTGTTTGAGGCCGATCTGCGCGAAGGCCAGATCGCCGCCGCCGACCGCAAGGAAGGCTATCGTGTCATCGAACCCGTGCAGCGCGAGGCTCAGGCCCACGGCGCGATCCTGGCCGGCGCCAACCTCGAACGCTCGCGCCTGTCGGGCATCATCGCCACCAAGGCCGACTTCAGCGATGCGATCCTCAAGGACGCGAAGTTGGTTCGGGCCAACCTCAAACAGGCTAATTTCAACGGCGCCAATCTGGCCGGCGCTGACCTGTCCGGCGCGAACCTCACCGGGGCCGACCTGCGCAACGCCGTGCTGGTCGGCGCCAAGACGATGTCGTGGAACATCAACGACACCAATCTGGACGGCGCCCTGACCGACAAGACGTCGGGCACCGACATCGCCGACATGCCCTACGAGCAGATGATCGCCGACCACGCCAAGTGGTGCGAGACGGGCGGCGCCGAGGGCAAGCCTTCGGTGTTCGACAAGGCCGACCTGCGCAATCTGAAATCCGTGCGCGGCTTCAACCTGACGGCCCTGTCGGCCAAGGGCGCGGTCTTCTACGGCCTGGACATGGAAAGCGTCCAGATGCAGGGCGCGCAGTTGGAAGGCGCCGACCTGCGTTCGTGCAACCTGCGTCGGGCCGATCTGCGCGGCGCGCGGCTCAAGGGCGCCAAGCTGGCCGGATCGGATCTGCGCGAGGCCCAGCTGGGTCCGCTGTTGATAGGCCGCGATCGCCTGCTGCCCAGCGATCTGACCGGCGCCCTGCTGACCAACGCCGACCTGGCCCGGGCTGACTTGCGTCAGGCCTGCCTGAGCGGCGCCGACCTGTCGCGCGCCAACTTCACCAACGCCCTGCTCAAGGACATCGACATCACCGGCGCCATTCGTCAGGGCGCGCGGGGCCTGGACGACGTGATCTAGCGCCTGAAGGCGGTTGACTGCGAATTTTCGGACACTTTTCGCGAAAGTCGCGGCAAAACGGCGCGGCCTTAACGCTTCGCTTGTCGATCGCCGTTATTTTTCAGCACGATCAATGGGTTTCTCGGGGGAGAAGCGGAAGACATGAGCGCGGCGCAGAGCATTGCGGGACGGCGGCGACTGAGCCAGGCCGAGCTCGACATGATCGTGTCGGCGCACGAGAAGTTCATCACGGGCAAGCAGGGTGGCAAGCGGGCTTCGCTGCGCTTCACGAATCTCTCGGGACTGGACCTGTCTTTCCGCAATCTGGCCGACGCCGACTTCTCCGCCTCCATCCTCGACGGCTGCCGCATGGTTCGCACGCGGCTGGAGCGGGCCAACCTGTTCGGCGCCGATCTGCGCAAGGCCGATCTGCGCCAGGCCGTGCTGGTGCGCGCCGACCTGCGCGGCGCCTGTCTGCGCGGCGCGAACCTGTCGCAGGCCGACCTGACCCAGGCCGACTTCCGCGAAGGCCAGGTGGCTATCCCCCATCCCCGCAAGGGCCTCGAAACCGTCCGCCATGAAACCCGCAACGGCGAGGTCGACGAGGTCAATTTCTCGGGCGCGACACTGGACGGCTCGCAGTTCACCGGCGTCTCGGCCTTCAAGGCTGACTTCAGCGACTGCTCGCTGCGCGGGGCCAAGCTGTCGGGCGCGAACCTCAAGGAAGCCAATCTGAGCGGCGCGATCCTGGACGGGGCCGACGTCAAGGGCGCCAACCTGGAAGGCGCCAATTTCACCGGCGCGGTCATGGCCGGCGTCGACACCTCCACCGCCCGCACCCAGGGGGCCGAAATGCAGGGCTGCCTGGCCGCATCGACCGAGAGGGCGATGTCGCGCGTCGAGGAAATTCACCGGCGCTGCCTGGCGAACCAGGCCTGGTGCAAGACCGGAGGCAAGGAGGGCGAGCCCGCTCGGCTGGACGGCGAGGATCTGCGGCCGCTCGGCGACCGGCTCAAGGGCCTGAGGCTGACAGCGATGAGCGCGGCGGGGGCCTGCATGGTCGGGATCGACCTGTCCGGCGCCCAGCTGCAGGGCGCCAATCTGCGCAATGCCGACCTGCGCATGGCCAATCTGCGCGGCGCCGACCTGCGGGGCGCCAAGCTGACCGGCGCCAACCTGACCAAGGCCGACCTGCGTCAGGCCACGCTCTCGCCCCTGCCTCTGGGGCCGGAGCGCAAGACCCTGGTCAATCTGAAGGCGGCCCGCCTGCGTTACGCCCTGTTGCAGGCCGCCGACCTCAGCGAAGCCGTGCTCGACGGCGCCGACTTGCGGGGCTCCGACTTCACCGGCGCGCGGCTGACCAAGACAAGCCTGAGGGATTGCGATCTCGGCCAGGTGCAGGGGCTGGATTTCGCGCCGGCCTAGGCCAAGGGCATCCGGAAGGTAAAGCGGGTCTCGACCGGGTCCGACTGGACGGTCAGGGCGCCATCGTGGGCCTTGGCGATCTCCGAAGCGATGTAGAGACCCAGGCCCAGCCCTTCCTGCATCGGCTTGTCGGCGGCCCGCGTGAAGGGATGGAACAGCCGCCCCAGCGTGTCGGGCGGGATCGGCTGGCCGGCGTTGGCGACCGACAGCTCGAACCAGCCGCCTTCGGTGCGGGCCCGAACCCTGACCGGCGCCTGGTCGGAGCCGTGGGTCAGGGCGTTCGAAAGCAGGTTCGAGAACAGTTGGGCCACCTTGCGGCCGTCGATCGATACGATCTGGGTCAGGCGGATGTCGCTGTCGATCCGGCGCTCGGGCTGAGCGGTGCGCAACTCGGACACCACCTGCTCCAGCGTGCTCGACAGGGCTCCGTCGGGGCGTCGATGGACCGCGAAGCCGCCGCCCAGCCGGCCGCGAGCGAAGTCCAGCACGTTGTCGATCAGGCCGGCCATGCGCAGGACGCTGTTTTGCACCAGGCCGACCAGGGTGCGCGCCCTGTCGTCCAGGGGAGTCTTCAGCAGCAGGCGGGCGCCGCCGTCGATCGAGGCCAGGGGGTTGCGCAGGTCGTGGCCCAGCACGGCGATGAACTGCTCGCGCAGCTCGGCCGCGGCCTGAGCGTCGATCAACGCCGCCTCGCTGCGGTCCAGCCGGTCCTGGTTGTCGAGGTGGGCGCCGATCAACTGGGCGAACAGCTCGAACATCGCCTGGGTCTTGCCGTCCTCGATGGCGGCCGGCTTGGGGTCGATCGCGCACAGCGTGCCGAAGAAGGCGCCGCGGTGCTGGATCGGCACCGAGATATAGCTCTGGAGGCCGTACATCCGCGGGGTGTGGTGGTCGCGATAGATGTCGCTCTGCGAGGCGTCGCCGAACACGACCGATTGGCCGTGGCCGCGGATCTCGTTGCACAGCGTGGTTTCGACCACCAGTTCGCCGCCGACCCCAAGGCCGAACGCGATCTCGTCGCGGACGGCGCAGGCCACCCAGCGGTCTTCGGTGACCCGAGCGACCGCGGCGAAGCCCATGCCGGTGGACCGGCAGGCGACCTCTAGAATCTTCGGAATGACGTCCAAGCGGCCAATAGCGGCGACGTCATCGGCGATCGTGGTGGTCATCTGTATCCGGAACGATTGAGGGCCAACTACCCTCGATTGGAATGAACCGGCCCCCGCCGGGCGCGCGAAGCGCTCGTGACCGTGACGGTATCCTTTTGGTTCTGGACGCGCAAAGCGTCCGTACCGTGACGAGGCGGTCAGGCAGAAAAAAGGGCGGCGCAACGTGGCGCCGCCCTGAAAGTCTAGAGGGGAGATACGATAACGCGGGAAGGTAGTATTAGGCTGCCTTCTCGCCTTCGATTTTATCGCCTTCGACCTTGCCGCCTTCGATCAGCGGCGCGGCCGACTTGATCTCGATGGTGCGGGGCTTCAGCGCTTCGGGCAGTTCGCGCTTCAGCGAGATCGACAGCAGGCCGTCCGACAGGGCCGCGTCGGTGACGATCACGTAGTCGGCCAGCTGGAAGCGGCGCTCGAAGTTGCGTTCGGCCAGGCCGCGATGGAGGTAGCGCTTGGCCTCGTCATTGGCGGGCTTGCGGCCGGTGACGGTGAGGAGGCTTTCCTTCACCTCGATGCCGAGCTCTTCCGACTTGAAGCCGGCGACGGCGATCTCGATGCGGTAGGCGTTCTCGGCGGTGCGCTCGATGTTGTAGGGGGGATAGCCCGAGGTGGCTTCGTTCGAGGCGGCGGCGTCCAGTTGGGCGGCCAGCCGGTCAAAGCCGACCAGGGAACGATACAGGGGAGAGAGGTCGATCGTACGCATGGTGACATCCTTCTTTCAAAGCAAGGTTGTTCAATAGGTTCAGACTCTTGGCGACCCGGATCGGCGTCGCCGGCAGTCTGGAAGGCCCGGGTTTCCAGCGCCTTCGAGACCAAGGTGGTGAGCCGTTTTTCGACTTCAAGGGGTTGAATGAGCAGCCAGGCGGTGAATCGCTTGATCGCTGTTCGGTCACCGTTAAGGTCGGCTCGCCCGGCTCCCGGGCAGCCCTGGAGAGCTCCGACGATGACCTGCCGCCGCCATCTCCTCCTGTTCGCCGCCGCCGCGACGCTTTGCCTTTCCGCCTCGCCCGTGCTCGCCGCCGACGCGGCGCTGCAAGCGGCCATCGCCTCGCCCGACCGCACGCCGGCCAGCGTGGCCCGCGACGGCGCCCGCCACCCCTACGACAGCCTGATCTTCTGGGGTCTGAAGCCCAAGCAGACCGTGGTCGAAGTCTCTCCGGGCGGCGGCTACTGGACCGAGATCCTGGCGCCCTACGCCAAGGCCACTGGCGGGACCTACGTCGCGGGTCTCGCCGACCTGGCCAATCCGAAGATCTCGGAGGGGGGCCGCAAGGGCAGGGCGAACTTCGAGATGCGGTTCCTGGACCCGGCCAAGTACGGGACCGTGCGGTTCGTGAACTTCGGCCCGGTCGCCGGCCCCCTCGGCGCGGCGGGCTCGGCCGACCTGGTCCTGACGGCGCGCAACGTCCACAACTGGACCGGCCAACCGGGTGTGGCCGACAAGATCTTCAAGGACTTCTTCGAGGTGCTGAAGCCCGGCGGGATCCTGGCGGTCGAGGACCATCGCGCCGATCCCAAGTCGGAAACCGACAAGGGCGCGGACGGCTATCTGGCGACGGCCACGGTGGTGGCCCTGGCGGAGAAGGCCGGCTTCAAGCTCGACGCCAAGTCCGAGATCAACGCCAACCCCAAGGACACCAAGGACCACCCGTTCGGGGTCTGGACCCTGCCGCCGACCAAGCAGAGCGCGCCGAGCGGCCAGCAGGCCGATCCGAACTTCGACCGGACGAAGTACGACGCCATCGGCGAAAGCGACCGCATGACGCTGCGCTTCCGCAAGCCGGGCTGAGGGCTTGGCTGATCCGGGCGAAGTTTCGCCAAGGTCGGGTGCATGATCGGGGCTCTGAGATGAGGGTGGGGGCGGGCATGAGTCCAGGACTTCGATGGTCGCGGCGGGGGCTGCTGGCGGGCGCGGCCGCCTTGAGCTTGGCGGGATGCGGCCGCAAGGCGGCCCAGCCCGAGGCCAAGCCGCCGGCCAAGGCCGGACCCATGACGCTGAAGGAAGCCGTCGACGGCGGCTGGCGCTCGCCCGCCGACAAGGCCCGCGATGTCTGGCGCCATCCCATCGAGAGCCTGGAGTTCTGGGGTCTCAAGCCGGGGCAGACCGTGGTCGAGTTCTGGCCCGGAACCGGCTGGTACACCGACATCCTGGCGCCGTACCTGGCCGCCACCGGCGGCAAGCTCTACGCCGCCTCGTTGCAGACCGACCTGCCCGACGACCCCAGCGCCAAGGCGTCCGTCGAGGCTTACCAGCGCAAGCTGGCCGACAAGAAGAAGGTCTATGGCGAGGTCGTCGTCACGGCGTTCGGGCCAACCAGCGCCCCGGTGGCGCCGGCGGGATCGGCCGACCTAGTGCTCTTCCTGCGCAATCTGCACAACTGGATGGCCGCAGGCCTGGCCGAGAAGGCCTTCCGTGAAGCTCTGACCGCGCTGAAGCCGGGCGGCGTGCTGGGCGTGGAGGAACACCGCGGCGAGCCCGGACGCGTGCAGGACGTGCTGGCCGCCGACGGCTACGTGCAGCAGGCCTATGTAATCGAAATGGCCAAGGAAGCCGGCTTCGTCCTGGCGGGCGAAAGCGAGATCAACGCCAATCCCAATGACACCAAGGATCACCCGTTCGGGGTCTGGACCCTCCCGCCGACCCGCCTGTCGTCGCCGCGCGGCGATCCGGCCGAGCCCGGCTTCGACCACGCCAAGTACGACGCCATCGGCGAGAGCGACCGCATGACCCTGAAGTTCGTGAAGCCGAAATGAGCCCGAGCTTGAACAGGCGCGGCGCCGCCACGGCCCTGATTTCCCTGGTGCTGGTGTCCTCGATCCCGCTCTCGGCTCGAGCCGCGGACGGCAAGGTCGCGCCCGCCACCAAGGTCTTCTCGTTCCTGGAGGCCTTCCTGAAGGTGCCGCCCGCCGAACGTGCGCGCATCAAGCTGACCTACGCCCTCATGCGGGACGGCAAGCGGGCGACCGGCGTCAAGGCGACCCTGATCGAGGCCGGCGGCGCGCGTACGCCGCTGCCGCTCGACGCGGAGGGGCGGTTCGAACGCACGCCGACCCTGGCCCAGCTTCAGGCCAAGGCCCAGGTCGGCTTCGATGTTCCGGCCGACACCAAGCTGGGTTCGACGATGCTGCTGGACCCGGTGCTCAAGCCGGCGGCCGAATACGACGCCCGCGAACTGGTCGCCACGGTCGAGGACTCCAACAAGGCCATCCGCAAGGCCGCTGGTCCCATGGCGTTGATGGCCCCGCAGATGGACGGACTGAAGTTCCTGGCGGTCGATTCCGGCGTGGCGATCTTCCCCAACGGAAGCTCCAAGCCGCTGCCGGCCAGGGCCGGAGCGGTTGTGTTCGAGGCGTACCAGTTCAAGGGCGCGTCCCGCGTCCGTTTGGCCAAAACCCCGTCGGCGGTGGACTATTACATCAAAAAGAAATAGCCGCCGGCGCGTCTGAACAGTGTTTACTCGCCGCGATCCAGCAGCCAGTCTGCCGCCCAGAATCCACGCGCCACAGAGGGAGAAGCGCCTATGGCTACGTTGCAGGAACTGACCGATCGTATCAAAACCGCCGTCGGCGACGACAGCGGTCTGGGCAAGAGCCTGAAGTTCGACCTGAAGGACACCGGCGTCGTCCACATCGACGGCGGCTCGGTGACCAACGAAGACAAGCCGGCCGACCTGACCATGACCCTGTCGATGGACGACCTGCTGGCCATCGGCGCCGGCTCGCTCGACCCGACCATGGCGGTCATGACCGGCAAGCTGAAGCTGTCGGACATGGGCACGGCCATGGCCCTGCAGTCGAAGATGGCGGCCCTCTTCGCGAAGATGCGCTGATCCATGGGGGATGCGGCGCCGCTGGTCTCGATACCCGAGGCGCCCGTTCCCGATCATGGAAAGGCCGAATGGTTCAGCGGCGCGGATGGGGCGACCCTCCGCGCCGCTTTCTTTTCGCCTAGAGTCCCGCCGCGCGGCTCGGTCGTGGTCAGCCCCGGCCGCAGCGAGCCGATCGAGAAGTATTTCGAGGTCGTGCAGGACCTGCTGGACCGTGGCTTCGTGGTGCTGGTCCATGACTGGCGCGGGCAGGGGCTTTCGCACCGCGCTCTGCCGGACCGGCTGAAGGGCCACGCGGCGGGGTTCAAGGAATTCCTCGGCGACTACGATGCGCTGCTGGCCGCCTTCGAGACCCGGCTGCCCAAACCGTGGATCGCCCTGGGACACTCGATGGGCGGCTGCCTGACCATGCTGGCCCTGGCGGTCGGCGAGAGCCGTTTCTCGGCCGCCGTGCTGTCGGCCCCGATGCTGGGCCTCAACACCGGCGGCAAGCCGGCGGGCGGGGCGCGAGGCCTGGCCTGGCTGATGAGCCGCTCGCGGTACAAGGGCGAGTACGTGCTGGGCGACGCCGGCGACCCGTTCGTCCAGAGCTTCCCCAAGGACGCCCTGACGCACGATGCAGCCCGCTACGCCCGTCACCGGGCGCAGATCAACGCCAATCGCGACATCGCCCTGGGCGGCATCACTTGGGGCTGGACCGACTTCGCCTTCGCCGCCTGCGCCTTCCTGCGCCGGACCAAGGGCGTCGAGGCCGTGTCGATCCCGGTGACCATTGTCGCGGCGGGACAGGACAGCCGCGTCCTGATCGCCGACGAGAAGTCGATCGCCGGCCGCATGCCGAAAGGCCGCTATGTCGAGATCCCCGACGCCTTCCACGAGATCCTGATCGAGACGGACGATCGCCGGGCGGTGTTCTGGAAGGCGTTCGACGAGACGGTGGACGCGGTCGCGCCGCGATGAGCGTCTGGCGTCCTCGACAGTCGATCCGCCCCGTGGCCATCGGTCTGGTGTTCGACGGCGAAAGGCTGCTTGTCGTCGAGGTCCGCAATGACGACGGGGCGATCAAGGGATGGAGGCCGCCCGGCGGGGGCATCGAGTTCGGCGAGACGGCGCAGGTCGCCTTGCGCCGCGAGTTTCGTGAGGAACTGGACGTCGAGATCGAAATCACCGGCGAGCCGGCGATCTTCGAGAACATCTACGAACATGCCGGCCACGTCGGCCACGAGATCATCTTCGCTTTCCCGGTCACCCTAGACGATCCGAAGGTCCGAGCCGGCGACCGGTTCCAGCTCGAAGACAACGGCGAACTGCATTGGGTCGAATGGGTGGCGCTCAGCCGGTTCCGTGCGGGCTCGGAGGTGTTGTTGCCCCTTGATCTCGCGCCCTTGGTCCTCGACGTCTGAGGACGACTACTTCGCCGACCGCCGCAGCGAGACCAGCGCCTCGTCCAGGCAGCGGCGGTCGCCGGAAATCACCATCTGACCGCCGTCAGGACCGATCGGCTCGCCTCGCCAGTCGGTGACCATGCCGCCGGCGCCGTTGATCAAGGGAATAGCCGCCTCGATGTCCCAGGATTTCAGACCGGCCTCGATGACCATGTCCATCTTGCCCATGGCCACCATGGCGTAGGCGTAGGCGTCGCAGCCCAGGCGCGCCAGCTTGGCGGCGGCGCGCACCTGCAGCCAGGCGCCGCGCTCGGCCCCGTCGAAACAGGCGTCGGGATCGGTGGTGGCGATGATCGCGTCGGTCAGCTTTGGGCACTCGCGTACCCGGATCGCGCGTTCGGAACCGCGCGACAGCAGGCGCGAGCCGGCGTCAGAGCCGATGAAGATCTCGCCCGTATAGGGCTGGCCGATCGAACCCAGCACCGAGCGGCCCTGATGGCGCAGGCCGATCAAGGTGGTCCACAGCGGCAGGCCCGAGATGAAGGCGCGCGTGMCGTCGATCGGGTCCAGCACCCAGACGAACTCGGCGTCCGGGCGGTCCTCGCCGTACTCCTCGCCGATCACCCCGTGCTCGGGATAACGGTCGGCGATCAGTTTGCGGATCGCCGCCTCGGCGCCGCGATCGGCTTCCGTCACCGGATCGAACGCGGCGTGGCTGTCGCGTGGCAGGTTCTTGCCCGCGCCCTTGTCTTCCAACCCGTGGTCGGCCCGGAACAGCGGCAGGATCGCCGCCGCCGAAGCGCGGTTGAGGTCGATGACGAAGGCGTCGAGTTGCGCAAGATGATCGGCGGCGAGGGTCATGAGGCGAGGATTAGCCCGCCCTTCGACTCGACGCCACCGTTCAGGATCGCGAACCTAGGCCTCGATCGCCTCGCCGCCGTTCAGCGACTTGGCCAGATCCAGCAAGCGACGACGCGGACGCTCGCCCAGCAGGTAGTAGGCGCGGACCAGGTCCAGCGTCTCCTTGCGGGCGAACATCTCGCCGCCTTCGGCTTCGTTGGCGGCTTCCTTCGCCGCGCGGTCCGACAGGCCGTCGTAGAAGTAGCCGACCGGAACCTCCAGCGCCTCGGACAGCTGCCAGAGGCGAGCGGCCGAGATGCGGTTGGCGCCGCATTCGTACTTCTGGATCTGCTGGAATCGCACCCCGACGGCGCCTGCCAGCTGTTGTTGAGTCAGGCCCAGCAGACGGCGCCGACGCCGCAATCGCTTGCCCAGATAAACATCAATGTCGTTGCCCATGATGACGCCCCGATTTCATGTTCCCGTCCCGAAACGGAACGGTCTGGGTTGACATCCGCAAGTCGCGTGCCGGGCGAAATCACGCGAGTCGACGCACGCTGCGAGTCCCACTCGTCCACGAAGCAGGCTACTAAGGGTTCATGTCGGATAAGCGTCGGCCTTTGGCCCAGGACCTCCTATGGCGCGCGGAAGCGCTGGGTTTTGACCTCTTCATAGGCGTGGTGCGCCTGCTGGGCGTCGACGCCGCTTCGGCGTTCGGCGGTTGGCTGGGCCGCRCCGTCGGCCCGCTGAGCGGTGCGCACAAGGTGGCGACCCGCAATCTCAAGCTGGCCTTTCCGGAGAAGGACGAGGCCTGGCGCACGGCCATGCTCAAGGCGCAGTGGGACGGCCTGGGCCGCACCTTCGCCGAATTCCCGCTGATGGACAAAATCCTGCCGTCCACCGGCCGGGTCGAGGTGGTCAATCAGCAGCGCCTGTTCCAGATCGCCGCCGACAAGGTCCCGGTGGTCTTCGTTTCGGGACACCTGTCGAACTGGGAGGTGATGCCCGCGGCGATCGTCGATTCCGGGGTCGTCTGCGAGATGACCTATCGCGCGGCCAACAATCCGTATGTGGACGAGCGCATCAAGGCCAGCCGCTTCCGCTACGGCGTGCGGTTGTTCGCGCCGAAGGGCGGGGACGGGGCGCGCGAGCTGCTGGAAGGCATGAAGCGCGGCAAGTCGGTGGCCCTGATGAACGACCAGAAGTTCAACAGCGGCGTCGAGAGCCTGTTCTTCGGCCATCCGGTGCGCACGGCGCCGGGGCCCTCGCGCCTGGCGCTCCGCTTCGGCACGGTGCTGCAGCCGATGTCGGTGCAGCGCACCAAGGGGGCGCGGTTTCGGGCGGTGGTCCACGATCCGATCGTCCTGCCCGACACCGGCGACCGCACCGCCGACATCGAGGCCGGGGTGAAGCTGGTCAACGCCTTCATGGAAGACCGCATCCGCGAACGGCCCGAGGAGTGGTTCTGGGTCCATCGGCGCTGGCCGAACGAGGTCTATGCCGCGTTGGCGGCGAGCGAGGGCTAGAGCTCAAGCATCCGCTCGTGGCCGCGCCGTTTCGGCCCGGTATAGGCGGGGTCGTCGCGGCGGCGGCGGCAGGGGCCGAAATAGTCCTCGGTGCGGATGAACGGCCGCGGCTTGAAGATCACCGTGTTGATGCGGTCCAGCAGCGAGCGGGCGGTCACCGGCTTGACGACGATCTCGGTGACCCCGGCGTCGCGGGCCTCCATCACCCGGTGCCGCTCGGCGAAACCGGTCAGCATGATGATCGGCAGGAACGGGTCGGGGCTGTCGGGTGACTGGCGGACCAACTGGGTGAACTGCACGCCGTCCAGGGGCGACATCCGGAAGTCGACTATGGCGATGTCGATCTGGTGGTCGCGGACCACCTGCAGGGCCTCGGCGCCGTCCATGGCCTCGAACACGTGCCGCACGCCGACGCCCTTGAGGATCGTCGAGACGATCGCCCGCATGTGATGGTTGTCGTCCACCAGCAGAAAGCGCAGCTGATCGAGCGTCGCGGACATGCGGTGGGGGCCTCCATCACGGCAAGGGGGATGGCGGGCATACTGTACAGCTACCGGCCTGTCATCCCCTCAGAGGGGAATTGGCGTAACAAAGTTCTCCCTAGGCGTGTGGTGGCGACTTGCTGGCCATTAGGCCCACCATCAGCGAAGGATCCAGATTCTGGTCGCGCCACTTCATGCGCCAGCACAGATGAGGCCCGGTGGCCCGGCCTTCCTTGCCGACCGCCCCGATCCGTTGGCCCTGGGCGACGGCTTGGCCGGCCGCCACGTCGATGCGCGACAGGTGCAGATAGGCGGTGATCAGGCCCTGGCCGTGATCGATCAGGATCAGCCCGCCCTCGAAGTGCAGGCCGGTCTCGGCGAAGCTGACCACGCCGGCGGCCGGGGCCACGACCGGCGTGCCGACCGGGGCGGCCAGGTCGACGCCGTAGTGCGGGCGCTTGGGCTCGCCGTTGAGGATCCGCTGGCCGCCGAAGCTGGACGAGCGCCGGGTGGCCTGGACGGGCCAGATGAAGCCGGTGCGGAAGAAGTCGCCGTCCACCCGGCTGGCGAAGCCGACGGCCTTGCGGCTTCCCTCGGCGGCGATGCGCGTCAACAGGGCCGGATCGCTCGGCGCCACCTGGTCCTGGGCCAGGCCGTCGATGCGCTGGATGTCGAAGGTCCCCGGCGCGATGGTCGCCTGGTGGCTGGCCGAGCCGTCGGCTGTCTGGACGGTGATCAGGGCCGGGGGCGGGGCGTCGCGGTCGAAGCCGATCACGAACCAGCCGTCGGCCGAGGCCTGGGTCGCCGGCGCGCCGTTCAGCAGCACGGCGGTGCGGGGCGCGGTGCGGCCGACGACCATCCCGCCCTGGACGAAACGACCGGACAGGGTCAGGCCCGGCGCGGCGGCGCGGGCGACCGCAGGGAAGCCCAAGGCTGCCGTCAGGCCGGCGAGCGCCCCCCGCCGGTTCAGCCCCGGCTCTCCTGCCAGCGCTTCAGGGCTTCGGTCGGGCTGGCGTAGGCTTCCTGCAGCTCGGGGCTCCAGTAGCGCAGGTTCTCCAGCGCGATCTTGGCGCCGGTCACCGCGCAGAGCACGTATTGGCCCGGGCTCATGATGGCGAACTCGCCGTCGCCGTAGTGCAGTGTGGCCGGGCCGCCGGACTTGCCGAGATTGGGATCGAACGCGTTCATGAGGGCTCTTTTACGCCAGTTGGGGTCTGGGGAACAGGTGGGCGGGCGCCGGTGGGATCAAAAGAGGCTGCCCTGATCGGTGGACGGGGCCGGTTTCGGCTTGGGCGCCGGACGGGGCGCGGAAACCGGCGCGGGCGGGACAGGCGTCGAGCTCTCGCCGTCGATGACCGCGTCGCGGTCGCCGGCCTTGAACTTCAGGTTCACGCGTTCGCCGCTGGTCAGCTCGGCGGCCGAGCGGGCGATCGTGCCGTCGGCCTTGCGGACCAAAGCGAAGCCCAGCTCCAGCGGTCGTTCCGGATTGAGCGACAGCCGCAGCTTGTCCAGGCCGACCAGGCGGTTGGTCTCATGCTCGAGGCGCCGCCGCGCCACGGCGTTCAGCCGATCCTGCAGGGCCGGCAGGCGGGCGTGTTGGCCGATCCGTTCGGGGACCCGGCGGGCCGCCAGGTCCAGCCGCTTGCCCAACTCGCCCACCCGGCGGCCGGCGTCGTTGCGCTGGCGATGCAGGGTGTCGGGCGACAGCCGGGCGGTGACCTTCAGCAGGTCGCGGGCGTGGATGTCGGTGTTGCGCTGCAGGGCCGCGTCCAGGCGGGCGGCGACATCCTTGAACCGGCGCTCGGCCGGGGCGGTCAGGTCGTCCAGCCGGGGCAGGCCGCRCACCGCCAGGTCCAGGCGTTGCTGGGCCAGGGCCAGCAGGTCGGCGGGACGGGGCAGGCCGCGCGCGGCGCTGATCAGCCGGGTGCGCCGCTCCTCGATCACCCGGCCGCCGCAGGTGTTCAGTCGGCGGTCGTAGTCGCTGACCAGGGCCCGCAGTTCGGTCAACACCGGGGTCGCCATTTCGGCGGCGGCGGTCGGGGTCGGGGCGCGACGGTCGGAGACGAAGTCGATCAGGGTGGTGTCGGTCTCGTGGCCGACGGCCGAGATCAGCGGGATGGTCCCCTCGGCCACCGTGCGGGCCAGGCCCTCGTCGTTGAAGGCCCACAGATCCTCGACCGAGCCGCCGCCCCGGGCGACGATGATGATGTCGGGGCGCGGCACGGGTCCACCCGGCGCGATGGCGTTGAAGCCGCGGATCGCCGCGCTGACCTGGCCGGCGGCGGCGTCGCCCTGCACCACGCACGGCCAGACCAGCACCTGGCAGGGCCAGCGGTCGCGGATGCGGTGCAGGATGTCGCGGATCACCGCCCCGGTCGGGCTGGTGATCACCCCGACCACGGCCGGCATCGAGGGCAGGGGACGCTTGCGGTCCGGGGCGAACAGGCCCTCGGCGGCCAGCTTGGCCTTCAGGCGTTCAAGCTGCGCGAGCAGGGCGCCGACGCCGGCCGCCTCCATGGTCTCGATGACGATCTGGTAGCGCGAGCCGGCCGGATAGGTGGTGATCTTGCCGGTGACGATCACCTCCAGCCCGTGCTCGGGCCGGATCTGCAACTGGCGGACATTGCCTTTCCAGACGACGCCGTCGATGGCGGCCTTGTCGTCCTTGATGGTCAGGTAGACGTGGCCGTTGCCGTGGTGGGTGACCTTGCTGAGCTCGCCGCGCAGCCGCACGAAGCTGTACCGGTCTTCCAGCGTGCGCTTCAGGGCGAAGGCCAGTTCCGAGACGGAATAGGCCTGAGCGTTGGAATCGGGGGCGGCGGCGTCGGTCATGGGGTTCTAGATAGGACGGATTGGGGTTGGGCCGAAATGGGATGCTCGGTGCGGTGAACACTTGCCCCCTACGGACCGCTTCGCGGTCGTCTTCCCCCATAGGGGGAAGAGGAACTGCCGCCGGCGCCGTGCGCGCTTCCTCCGCCCCCCATGGGGGCGGACAGACGGCGAAGCCGTCAGGTGGGGGCAAGTCAGTGTGATCCCACGCCAAACCGGCTGTGAGCTGATCGGAAAGGGTCGCGGAGCGCCGGACGACGTCCGGAGAACTTTGAATAAATACCGTTTCGACGAAGCCTGCCGCTCCGCGCCATCGTTATCCGGAAG
>NZ_JBFTZS010000042.1:0-16527 GCF_056406675.1 Caulobacter sp. P1_B12_2
CGGTCAGGCTGGTCGGCTCGTGACCGAAATAGGCCAGGCTGGCGGCCCGCACCCCCTCCAGATTGCCGCCATAGGGCGCCAAGGTCAGGTAGAGGGCCAAGGTTTCGTTCTTGGTCAGCCGCGACTCCAGCTGGGCGGCGCGGACCATCTCGATCAGCTTGGAGCCCAGGTTGCGGGGCCGGGGCTCCAGCAGGCGAGCAGTCTGCATGGTCAGGGTCGAGGCGCCGGAGGTGGCCCGGCCATGGACCACCGCCGAACCGACCGCCCGGACCAAGGCCAGCGGATCGACGCCCAGGTGGCTGTAGAACCGCGCGTCCTCGACGGCGACCAGGCGCTTCTGGAAGGTCGGATCGGTGCGTTGGAGGTCGGCCCGCACCCGCCAGCGGCCGTTCTCCACCGGCAGGGCGCGCAGCCACGTCCCGCGATGGTCCAGCACCACGGGCGAGGAGCGCCTGGCGCGGGCCATGTCCGGTGGGAAGGCGGCGCTCAGGGCGAACAGCACGACCTGGGCGGCGACGAAGGCGGCCAGGACGCGGGTGAGCAACGCGACTCTCTCCTCCCCCTTGATGGGGGAGGGGTCGGGGTTGGGGGTGACTACGGCAGTGAGGTTCACAACGGCCGAGCCTCATCCGGACACGGTTTCACCCCCATCCCCGACCCTTCCCCCATCCGCCGACGGGAAGGGGGAAGACGTGAAATCACTGCCCCGGCGCCACGGTGATCCGCCCCGCGTCCGACCTCGCATTGAGGCTCGGCCGGTACATGTCCTTGGCGATCGCCCCGGGCAGGAAGAACTCGCCCGGCGTCACGGCGCGCGCCACATAGGCCATGGCGAACGGCTTCTCGCCGCCCAGGTCGAGCGCGGCGATGTAGCGGTCGTCGCGGCTTTCCTGAACATCGGGATTGGTCAGCTCGCCCAGGAACTTGAACGGACCGTTCTGGGCGTCGTCGGCCCCCAGGGTGGTCTCGATCTCGAAGCCGGCCGGCAGGGCGTCGTCGACCACCAGGGCGGTCGAACGGGCCTGCATCGAGCGGCCGGTGACCAGCACGATCACCCGGTCGCCCTGGTGGATCTGGCTCGGATCGATCGCCCCGCCGTTCATCGAGAACAGCCGCTTGGACACCGACAGGCCATTGGCCTCGGCCCCCGGCGCGGCGACCGGCGTGCCGCGCACGCTGATCGTCCGCCACAGAGCGCCCTTGCCGTTGTTGACGAAGCGGGCGTCGGCCAGCTTGCCCACCGCCCAGCGCGGGGTCCCGCCGGCCGGCGGCAAGGCGGTCACGCCCTGGGCGTCGATGGTGATCGGACCGGCCGCCTTCAGCAGTTGCGAGGCCGCGAACAGCACCGCCGCCTGCTCCTGGGTGTTCAAGGCGTCGGGATCCTTGATCACATTCTCGAGGCGTCCCTGAAGCTGGCGGGCGATGTCGCCCTGGCCGGCCTGGACCGCGAGGGCGGTGATCGTGGCCACGTCGCGCAGCGGGCTCTGGTACCAGTCGCTGTCGTCGCGCCAACCCAGCGAGCGGACCGCCTGGCGCATGGCCGACCGGGCCCGGGCCTGGTCGCCCATCAGGGCCAGGCCGGCCGCCACCTGGGCCTTGGCCAGGGGCTGATCCTCGTCCTTCATCTGCACGTCATGCCACCAGCGCAGGCGGGCCAGATCCCCGCGCCCGGCCTTGGCCATCACGTAGAGGGCGTAGGCGCTGGCCCGGCGGCGCATCCGCTCGGTGGCCTTCTTGGAATCGTCGGGCGTGCGGCCCCACCATTCGGGATATTCCAGGCGGTAGGACACCGAGCTCCAGCCGTCGGGACGGCTGATCTGGCGCATGGCGTTCAGGGCCTTGTTCATCGCCTCGTCCGGCACGGCCACGCCCTGGGCCTTGGCCTCGACCAGGAAGTCGGTGGCGTAGGCGCCCAGCCAGGCGTCGGCCTCGCCGTCGCCCACCCGCCAGAGACCGAAGGCCCCGTCCAGCGTCTGGCGATCCAGCAGCTTGCCCACCGCCCCGGCCAGGATCGCCGGGTTGCGCTTGAGCTTGGGGTCGTTGGAGACACTCTGGGCGTACAGCAGCGGATAGGCGGTCGAGACCAGCTGCTCGGTGCAGCCGTAGGGGTAGCGCTGCAGGGCCACCGCGATCGCCGAGGGGTCGAAACCCCTGAACGGCGAGTAGCTGACCTGCAGCGTGATGTCGCCCGCCGCCAGGCCCGACAGCAGCTGGGCGTTGGGCGTATAGCTCATGCCCGGTTGTTGTAGTTCAGTCGTCGTGCGCACCACGTCGCCCCAGCCCAGGCGGGTCTGGATCGGATAGTCCTTGGCCGTCTGGAAACCGGGGCCGACCACCTTGAAGCCGACCTTGCCGACGCCGGTGACGGTCGGGGCCAGGAACGGGATCTTCTCGGCGATCCGCTGGCCCAGGACGAGGGTGATCACCTTCTTGAAGGCCACCRCGATGCCGTTGGTGGCGTTGGCCTCCACCGTATAGTCACCCGGCTTGCCCTCGACATTGTGCAGCTCCAGCGTGGCCATCGGCTTGTCGCCGGGGGCCAGGAAGCGCGGCAGGTTGAGGTCCGCCACCACCGGCTGGCGCACGGTCAGCGGCTTGGAGCCCGAGCCGACGGCGGTGTCGGTCCAGGCCACGGCCATGATCCGCAGCTCGCCGTTGAAGTCGGCGGCCGGCAGCTTGACCACGGCCTTGCCGTCCATGCCGGTCTCGACGATGCCGGACCATAGGGCCACGGTCTTGATCGGCGTGGTCGTCAGCCCCTCGCCGCCCAGTTCGTCGGCGCCGAAATTGACGTTGGCCGGCGCGCCCATGTTGGGGTCGAGCAGGCGGCCGTAGTCGTCGCGATAGTTCAGGGTCAGGGCCCGCTTGCCGAAGTACCACTTGGCCGGGTCGGGGCTGTCCTGGCGGGTAAGACGCAGGATGCCCTCGTCGACCGCGGCGATGGTGACCTTGGCCTTCTGGCCAAAGCCCAGGCCGTTCACCTTGATCGGCACCTCGACCGGGGCCTTGGAGTCCAGCTTCACCGGCGTGCCGATGTCGACCGTCAGCTTGCGGCCCTTGGGATCGAGCGGCACATAGATCAGCCCCAGGGCCCGCTTGGGCTTGGGCGAGCTGACCGGGTCGCGCGGCTGGATCACCGTGACCATCACATAGGCTCCGCCGCCCCAGGCGGCCGAGGTCTTCAGCTTCACGGTCGTGCCGTTCTCGCCGACGCTGATCGTCTTGAAGTCGATCAGCCGGTCGGTGGCCACCGCGATCTGGGCCTGGCCGGCATAGGGCGATTTCAGGGTGATCTCCACCGTGTCGCCCTGGGCGTAGTCCTTGGTCCCGGCGCTGACCCGCACGAAGTCGGGCGCCTCGCCTTCCTTGGCGGGCGAGCCCCAGCCCGAGGAGAACTTGGTCACGGTCTTGGAGCCGTCCGGGCCCTCGACCACCAGGCGGTAGTCGCCCCAGCCCAGGCGGCGGTTGAAGCGCGCGGGCGCCCCGGCCCCGATGTTGACCGTGGCCTTGGCCACCACCGCGTCGCGGCTGGTGCGCCGCCACTGCCAGCGGCCGTCCTGCTGGAACCAGTCATAGTTCCAGTTCTCGCTGATCAGGGTGTAGGTCGCGCTTGAGGCGATGCGGGCCCCGGCGGCGTTGACCGCGATCATCTCCAGGCTGACCGGCGGATCGCCGCGCCCGGCGTCGCCCTGCTCGATCTTGACGCCGTAGTACACGGGCTTGCCGCGCACCTTCAGTTCCATGCCTTCACGGACCGGACGCCCGCCCGGCTCGAACACCGAGGCGGTCACCGCGGCGACCAGCGGCTGGGCGGTGTCGCCGGCTTCCGTGGTGGCTAGGTTCAGCATGGCGTGGCCGTCGCCGTCGGTGACGGTCGTGCCCAGTTCGATGAATTTCTCGTCGAAGGGCGTCAGGTCGTCGCCCCACTCGTAGCCCTTGAACTGCGGGAAGGGATCGGTGTCGGTGCGCAGCCGCGCCTCGCCCTGGGTCTGCAGACCCGCGCCCGGCGCGCCGTAGAGGAAGCGGGCCGAGACGTCGATCTTGCGCTCTTGGCCGGCCGCGACCGGGACGGACTCCTGGCCCGTGGCGGTGACCGCCAGCCGTTGCGGGGCGAAGTCCTCGACGCTGAAGCTGAACGCGCCGGAGTCGGCCTCGACCCCCTCCATCTTCAGCACCGCCGTCCAGCGGCCGCGCGGCGCGCTGCGGGGCAGGGCGATGTCGGCTAGCACGGCGCCGGCGTCGGCGCGGCTGAAATTGTAGCGCTTGAACTCGACGCCCGAGGGCCGCTTGACCAGGATATAGCCCTTACGGTCGTTGACCGCCTTGGCGAGGCGATCGCGGACCATGGCCGTCAGGTGCACGGTCTCGCCGGGGCGATAGATGCCGCGGTCGGCATAGAGATAGCCGTCGATGTCGGTGGAAAGCGCCCGGCCGCCGTCGGACTCGGTGCGGCCGCCGACGCCTTGCTTCGACAGGTCGACCGGCGAGCGATCCAGGTCCAGCACCGCCAGGTCGCCCAGGTCGCCATAGGCCATGACCATCTTGGCGCGCGACGCGCCCTCGCCTTCCAGCAGGGCGTGGGGGAAGCGCGCGCGGCCGTCGGCGTCGCTCTTGGCCACGGCCAGGTCCTCGCCGTCCTTGGCCACCAGGGTGACCTTGACGCCCGACAGGGTCTTGGCGGTCTTCAGCGAGCGGACCACCACGTCCAGCGATTCGGCGCCGTCGTAGCCGATCAGCGCCATGTCGGTGAACATGATCCAGCGGCGGGCCTGGGCCGGGGGCGGGTCGCCCTCGCCGTCCGGATCGCGGCCGCCCGAGGCGTCGCGCGCCTTGATCACATAGCCCCCGGCCTTCATTTCCTTGAGCACGGCGCCCAGCGGGAAGACGGTGGTCGCCTTCTGGCCGGCCGCGCCCTGAACGTCGATCACGCCCTTCCAGACCTGGCGGCCCTCGTCGTCGGGGCTGTCGTCGCCGTAGTCGCTGGAATAGTCGCCTTCGCCGGTCGGATCGGGCGCGCTGATCGACTTGCGCACCAGGTTGCGGTCCGACACGCGCCAGACCTCGATGGCCAGCTTGGAGACGTTCATGGTCTCCAGGGCCACGCCGTCGGAGTCCTCGCGCGGCAGGATCACCCCGTCGCCTGCGAAACCGACATACGGCGGCTTCTCGCCGAAGGTGAAATCGACGTCGGCGTTGGCGCTCAGGGTTTCGCCGCCCTTGCCGGGCAGGCCCTTGAGCAGGGTGAGGCGATGATCGGTGAAGCCGACGCCGCCGACGCACAGCTCGTCGTCCTTGACCCGGACGGCCGGCTGGCGGCCCGGGTCGGGCGAAATCAGCACGAAGTCGGCATAGGCCTTGGACGGGTCGAGCGGCTTGCTCATCTGGACGCAGGCCATGGGCTCGGCGCCGGAGCTGTCGATGCGGCTGCGCCAGACGGCGAAGCCCTCGGGCTTGGGAATCCCGCGGCGCGGCGCATTGGCCGAGCGGGGCTTGCCGAACAGCGACCAGGCCTGGCCCTTCGGCGCCTCGGCCGTCGCCGCCGACTTGCCGCCGAACCAGCCGAAGTCCGCGACCTTGCCGACCGCGAAACCGCCGCCAAAGCCGAGCACCAGRGCGGCGGCGCCCACCGCGACCAGCGGGGACTTCAGGCCGGGCGGGATCTTGCTTTTGAAGTCGTCCCAGCGGGTCGACCAGGAAGCGGCGGAATGTTCGCGTCCGCCTTCCGGCGGCGTCTCGTCCGTCGACATCCGGGGTCTCCCAACTTTAGCGTGTCGGGGCGACTTGAACCTAAGCCGGGCAAGGGGTCAACGAGATCTAGGCGTCGAACGCCACCAGACCGCTGGCCAGGTCGTAGGTGGCCGAGACGATCTTCAGGCGGCCTTCGCCCAGTTTCTCCGCCAGCGTGCCGTCGGCCACCTTCAGGCGGGCGGCCACGTCGCGGACGTTCTGGCGAATGGCCGCGTCCTGCAGGTCGGCCGGATGCTTTTCCTGGGCCTCCAGCACCGCCGGGATGATCGGCAGCACCATGTCGAACAGGGCGCCGTGCAGGTCGGCGTGCTTGGTGGCCACATCGACCGCCGCGCCGACGGCGCCGCACTTGGTATGGCCCAGCACCACGACCAGCGGCGCCCCCAGGTGCTCGACGGCGTAGACGATCGAACCCAGCCCCTCGCGGCTGACGGTCGAGCCGGCCACGCGGACCACGAACAGTTCGCCCAGATTGCAGTCGAAGATCAGCTCGGGGCCCGTGCGGCTGTCGCTGCAGCCGACGATCACCGCGAACGGCCGCTGGCCCTTGGACAGCTCGGCGATGCGGGCCACGGTCGGCAGGGCGATGCTGGCCCCGCCCCGCGAGAAGATGGCGTTGCCTTGCTTGAGGCGGCCCAGCGCCTCGTCCGGACTGACGGCCGGCGGGTGCACCTCGGCGGGTTCGACCGCATTGATGTCTTCCAGCGGCTTGACCTCGGCCAGGGTCTTGTCGAGCGCGGCCTTGTCGGTGGGCTGGGTCTTAAGGGCCCGGCGCGTGCGGCGGCCCTTGCGGGTCAGCACCGACGGCGTGGGATCGTCACCCTCGGCCCAGGCCAGGGCGGGCGCGGCGAGGCCGGCGCCCAGGGCGCCCAGCAGCATACGTCTCGAAACCATCTCATCCCCCGACGAGTACAGCGGTTAGGTCGAACGCATTCCTGGCAGGAAAGGGTTAACCACGGCGCAACGCCGGCCCCAACTCCCCCTGGCCTCAAAGCGGCAATTCGACACGTTTGACCACGGTGCGCATGGCGATCGACGAGCTGACCCGGACCACGCCGGGTATCCGCGTCAGGCCCTGGGCGTGGACCCGCTCCAGGTCGTCGACGTCGGCCACCACCAGCCGCAGCAAGTAGTCCGAGCCGCCGGTCATCAGGTAGCACTCGGCCACCTCGCGGACATTGGCGATGGCCTTCTCGAACGCGCTGAGCGTCGCCTCGGCCTGGGACGACAGGGTGACGGTGACGAACACGCTGAGGGGCAGGCCCACCGCCCGCTCGTCGATCACCGCGGCGTAACGGCCGATCACCCCGGTCTCCTCCAGGGCTTTCACGCGGCGCAGGCAGGCGGATTCGGAAAGATTCACCGCCTCGGCCATTTCCACATAGCTGGCCCGGCCCCGCCGCTGGAGCAGGTTCAGCAGCTTGCGATCGAAGGCGTCGAGGTCTGCCGCAGGTTTCTTCAACGCAAGGGCTCCATCACGATGGAATCCTGCATACCACGGTTACGGACGCATGAAATCCCCCAGGAACCTGCGTTCGCTCAGGCGTAAACCAGCGTCAAAAGCTCTTTGGAGGAGACTATCATGCGCGTTGGAGTGCCATCCGAGATCAAACCGGGCGAACACCGGGTTGGCCTGACCCCCACCGCCGTGCGCGAGTATGTGGGTCATGGTCACTCGGTGCTGGTCCAGACCGGAGCCGGCCTCGGGGCCGGCTATGGCGACGACCTCTACGTCAAGGCCGGCGCGACCATCGCGCCCGACGCCGACGCGGTGTTCGCGGGCGCCGAACTGATCATCAAGGTCAAGGAACCGCAGAAGATCGAGTGGGAGCGCCTGACGCCCCGCCACATCCTGTTCACCTATCTCCACCTGGCGCCCGATCCGGCCCAGACCGAAGGCCTGCTGGCCAGCGGCTGCGCGGCGATCGCCTACGAGACCGTCACCGACGCGCGCGGCGGCCTGCCGTTGCTGGCCCCGATGTCGGAAGTGGCCGGGCGCATCGCCGTCTTCTCGGCGGCCGAGACCCTGCTCAAGCACAACGGCGGCATGGGCTTGCTGCTCTGCGGCGTGCCCGGCGTGCCGCCGGCTCGCGTGGCCGTTTTGGGCGGCGGCGTGGTCGGCTCCAACGCCGCGCGCATGGCCGCCGGCCTGGGCGCCGAGGTGGTGGTTCTGGAGCGCTCGATCCCGCGCATGCGCGAGCTGGACGACCTCTATCAGGGCCGCATTCTCACGCGCTATTCGACCCTGGCGGCCGTCGAGGACGAGATCCTGAAAGCCGACGTGATCATCGGCGCGGTGCTGACCGCCGGGGCCGCGGCGCCCAAGCTGGTCAAGCGCGAGCATCTCAAGCAGATGAAGCCGGGCTCGGTGCTGGTCGATGTGTCGATCGACCAGGGCGGCTGCTTCGAGACCAGCCACCCGACCACCCACGCCGAGCCGACCTACACGGTCGACGGCGTCGTCCACTACTGCGTGGCCAACATGCCCGGCGCCGCGCCGCGCACCTCGTCCGAAGCCCTGGGCAACGCCACCCTGCCCTTCGGCCTGGCCTTGGCCGACCACGGCCTGGACGCGCTGAAGAGCAACATCCACCTGGCCAAGGGCCTCAACGTCCTGGCGGGCCAACTCACCCACCCGGCCGTGGCCGAGGCGTTGGGCAAGGCGTCGGTGGATCCCTACGGGGCTTGGACGTAGCGCCCTGCGTCCTTCGAGGCCCACKGCGTGGGCGCCTCAGGATGAGGAAGTCAGAAAATGGTCCTCATCCTGAGGTGCGAGCCGCCGGCGAGCCTCGAAGGACGCACGGCGGTCAGCCCTCCGGATTTCAACTACCGCCGACGCCGCTTCTTCCCCGCCGCGCCCTTGGGACGCGAGAAGCGCACGATCTTGCGCTCCTCGGCCTCGGGCCGCGGGGTCGGGATCGAGCGCTTGGCCAGGCCGTACATCGAGGCCATCGGGGCGTCCTGCACCTCGGCGGTGTCGGTCTCCCCAAAGCCGTTGAAGCGGGTCGACATCGCCACGCCATAGGCGCCCAGCATGCCGATCTCGATGTAGTCGCCCTCGTCGATGCTGTCGGGCAGGTAGAAGGGGCCCGGCATGTGGTCGACGCTGTCGCAGGTGGGGCCGTAGAACCGGAAGGGGCGCAAGGCCTCATCCGCCACTTCGCCGCCGTCCTTGCGGTAGGCCTTGACCGGGAAGGGCCACTTCATGTGCGCCGCGTCGAACAGCGAGCCGTACGACCCGTCGTTCAGATAGAGCGCGTCGCCCTTCTTCAGCTCGACCTTGACCAGCAGGGAAGAGGCCTCGGCCACCAGGGCCCGGCCGGGTTCGCACCACAGCTGGGTGGTCTCGTGGACCATCATGTCCGAGAAGCCCCGGTCGATGGCGGCCAGGTATTCGCTCATGTCGGGCGGCACCATGCCCGGATAGATCGACGGGAAGCCGCCGCCCACGTCGACGACATCGGCCAGCACGCCGGCGCGCACCAGGGCGCGCGAGGCCTGGGCCATCGCCGCCTGGTAGGCGGTCGGGCGCATGCACTGGCTTCCGACGTGGAAGCTGACGCCCATCAGGTCCTGGGTCGAGCGGCGGGCGGCCAGCAGCAGGTCCGGCGCATTGTGCGGCTCGACGCCGAACTTGCCCGACAGGCTGTAGGCCGCGCCTTCGGCCTGGACGCCCATGCGGACGATCAGGTTCAGGTCCTTGGCCTGGCCGGTGGCGTCCAGGATCTTGGCCAGTTCCTCATGGGTGTCGAACGAGAACGTCCGCACGCCGTGATCGAAATAGGCGGCCGAGATCGCCACGCGGCTTTTGACCGGGTGCATGAAGGCCATGCGCGAGCCGGGGGCGTGTTCGCCCACCAACTCGATCTCGTTGAGCGAGGCGACGTCGAACGACCGGACGCCGGCGTCCACGAGCTCGCGGATCACCCACGGCGAAGGATTGGCCTTCACCGCGTAAAAGACGTCGCCCTTGAATTCAGCCTGGAACCAGCGCGCCGCTACGGAAACCGCGTCAGGCCGCACGAGTGCGACAGGACGTTCAGGTGACCGCTCACGGACCAGGTCCAGGGGGTTATGGYACRTGTGCAATTCACGTAGACCCCTGCAGAAGTTAAACCCAGGCCGGCGTTAGCAGCGCTTATGAGGACTTCGGGTCCGCCGGAGCGAGCGAAATAGGGTCATACCCCGAGGATGTAAAGCCTCTTTTGGACGCGGGGTTCCCCCAAGCGGCGAGAGCGGCGCGAACCGTGGCCTGGTCAAGCCTCCAGCGCAGTTTGCATCCCGGACCGACGGGGCCGGGCGGCGAATTGATCCAGTGGCCGTCACAAATCCGTTGCGTCCGTGCCCCAAACCGACGAACGCATTTCCCACCGCTTGAAACCAAGTTAAGGATTCGCCCCGACCATGACGTCGGACCCTGTTCTCTCGATCCGCGCCGCCTCCAAGACCTTCGGGTCGCGCAGGGCGCTGGACGCCGTATCGCTCGACGTGGGTCGCGGCGAGATGATCGCCCTCATCGGTCCGTCTGGCTCGGGCAAGTCCACCCTGCTGCGGTCGATCGACGGCCTGCAGACCATCGACGCGCCCCCTCAGGACAAGAGCGGCCAGGAAAAGAACGGCGACGGCACGATCACGGCCTTCGGCGGTCCTGTGCAAGCCAAGGGCAAGGTCAGCGACCAGGTGCGCACGGCGCGCATCCGCATCGGCTTCATCGCCCAGCAGTTCAACCTGGTCGGACGCCTCAGCCTGTTCACCAACGTCGCCCTGGGCTCGCTGGGCCGGATCGGTTTCGCGCGGGGCCTCTTCGGCGCCTGGCCGGCCGAGACGCGGACCGCCGCCATGGCCGCCCTGCACCGGGTGGGGGTGGCCGACTACGCCGCCCAGCGCGCCAACACGCTGTCGGGCGGCCAGCAGCAGCGCGGCGCCATCGCCCGCGCCCTTGTCCAGAAGGCCAAGATCATCCTCGCCGACGAGCCGGTCGCATCGCTCGATCCCGTCTCGGCGCGCAAGGTCATGGAGATCCTCCGTGATCTGAACAAGACCGACGGCCTGACCGTCGTCGTCACCCTGCACCAGGTGGACTACGCCTTGCGCTATTGCGACCGGGTGGTGGCGTTGAAGGCCGGCAAGAAGGTCTATGACGGCCCGACCAGCGGCCTGGGCCGCGACAAACTCATCGACATCTACGGCCCGGAATTCGAGGACGTATTCTGGGAAGGAGCTCCGCAATGATCAGCCCCCGTCTGCTCTCCAAGCTTACGGTCGCCGCCGCCGGTTTCGCCGCTGTCCTGGCCCTGGCCGGATRCGGAGAGAAGAAGGCCGCCGCGCCGGTCGCCAAGGACACCATCGTGTTCTCGATCCTGTCGACCGAGTCGGCCCAGAACATGGAGAGCTACTGGAAGCCCATCCTGGCCGACATGGAAGCGTCGACCGGCATGAAGGTGAAGCCGTTCTTCTCGTCCAACTATTCGTCGCTGATCGTCGCCATGGGCGCCAAGCAGACCGACGTGGGCTGGTTCTCCAACGCCTCGGGCTTGGAGGCAGTGCGTCGCTCGGGCGGCGAGGTCTTCGCCCGCACCTTCGACCCGTCGGGCACTGACGGCTACAAGTCGGTGATCATCGTGCCGGCCGACAGCAAGCTGACGGTCGAGGGCCTGCTGAAGTGCGACAAGACCCTGGACTTCGGGATCGGCGACAAGAAGTCGACCTCGGGCACCCTGGCCCCGATGACCTACCTGTTCATCCCCGCCAACAAGAAGCCCGAGACCTGTTTCAAGACCGTGCTCAGCGCCAGCCATGACGCCAACCTGTTCGCGGTGGCCAACCACAAGCTGGACGCTTCGACCAACAACTCCACGGCCCTGCGCCTGAACGAGTACGCCAAGGGCGGCGCCCAGGCCAAGAAGGTCAAGGTGATCTGGGAATCGCCGACCCTGCCGGAGGACCCGATCGTCTGGCGCAAGGACCTGGATCCGGTGATCAAGGAGAAGGTTCGCCAGTTCTTCCTGACCTACGGCCAGGGCGACACCCCGGTGGCCGCTCAGCAGCGCAAGAACCTCGAGCGCCTGTCGATGGGCGGCTTCAAGGCCGCCGACGACACCCACCTGCTGGTGGTGCGCGAGATGGAGGCCCTGGAGCAGGTCGGTCTGGCCCGCGAGGCCGGCGACGCCGCCAAGCTGACGGCCGCCGAGAAAAACCTGGCGGGCATCAAGGCCGAGCGCGTGGCCGCCGAGGGCAAGGCCGGCCTCGCCGCGCCGACGAACTAGTCCAGGCGCCGAAGAACCCGTCATGAGCGACCTCATTCCGCCTCCCCCCAGCAAGCCGATCTCGGCGCGCCTGTTCGATCTGCTGCTCTGGGGCGGCGTGGCCGCCCTGCTGGCGGTCACGTTCAAGTCGGCTGAAATGGACAAGGTCCCCGAGCTCTTCACGGGCGCGGGACGAATGCGGGATTTCGTGACGGGTTTCTTTTCGCCCTTCACCGATCCCAAGGCGTTCATGGCCGCCAACTGGCCGCTCTACATCGGCAAGATGTGGGACACGATCGGCTTCGCCCTGTGGGGCACGGCCCTGGCGATCGTGCTGGCCGTCCCGCTGGGCCTGCTGGGCGCGCGCAACGTCACGCCGTTCTGGATCCAGCAGCCGGTCCGCCGCGTGCTCGACCTGATCCGCTCGATCCCCGATCTCGTGGTGGCGCTGATCTTCATCACCGCGGTCGGCTTGGGAGGTCTTCCCGGCGTCATGGCGATCATGCTCAACACCGCCGGCGTACTGGCCAAGCTGTTCGCCGAGGCCGTCGAGTCGATCGACAAGGGGCCCGTCGAGGGCGTGCGGGCCACCGGGACCGGCAAGTTGCAGGAAGTGGTCTGGGGGGTGATCCCGCAGGTCGCCCCGTTGTGGACCAGCTACGCGCTCTATCGTTTCGAGTCTTCCAGCCGCGCCGCCACCGTCCTGGGGCTGATCGGGGCCGGCGGCATCGGCCAGGTGCTGTTCGATTCCGTGAACGCCTTCCAGTACGACCAGACCGGCTGCATCGTCCTGGTGATCGTCGTGGCCGTCTCGCTGATCGACCTGCTGTCGCAAATCATCCGCACACGTCTGCTCTGAAGTCGATTCCTGTGACCTTCCGGCCACAATTAAGATCTTGAAAAGGCTTGTCATCGGTCTGTCATCAAAGGGTGGCGGAACCGTCACGGGACCCCCGTAAAGCGCTCCTACCTGCTCCGGACGAACGGGCAGGGGGCAAAGCCTTAAGGGGAATTCTGACATGCGGAACAAGACCTCGCTGGTCTGCGGCGCGGCGCTGGGCGTCATGCTCGCCTGCGGCCTCGGCGTCGCGGCTCACGCGCAAGACAACACGACCGCCTGGAAGGGCGCTCCCCAGTGGAGCAACGACGACGTCTACTTCAAGGTCCGCGGCCGGATCCTCGTGGACGGCGTGTTCCAGGACGTCGATCGCGAAGGCGCCAACACCGACTACAAGACCAGCAACATCCGCGGTCGCCAGGTGTTCCTCGGCGTCGAAGGCAAGCTGAACAACTACATCGCCTACAAGGCCGAAGGCGGCTGGGTGAACGGCGGAACGCCGACCTGGGACGACGTGGTCATCGAGATCAAGCCGACCGAGACCACCTCGATCCTGTTCGGTAACATCAAGGCCACCGGCCTGGAAAACCTGACCTCGACCCGCTTCACCACCTTCATGGACCGCGGTCCGTACGGTGACTTCGGCGTCGACAGCTATCTGCTGAGCATCGTGGGCAAGGTGCAGGGCCCGAACTGGAGCGTCACCGGCGCCGTCCAGGGCGACACCATCAACAACGTCGACATCAACAACACCGCGGCGATCCCGAACACCGGCGCCTCGACCACCAACCAGAACTCCAACGAGCGCCTGGGCTTCACGGGCCGCGTGCACTACGCTCCGGTCCTGACCGATTTCGACAAGGTCCACCTGGCCATCTCGGCCCGTTACCGCAACCACGGCAACGAAGGCGCCTTCAACTATCAGGGCCGCACCGACACCAACTACGGCACCAACGGCCTGTACTACAAGACCGGCGCCATCGGTGACCGCGACACGACCTTCGCCGCCGAAGGCGCCTGGATCCACAGCAACTTCTCGGTCCAGGGCGAGTACTCGAACATCAGCGTCGAGCGCCTGGCCACCACCGCTCCGGGTTCGAACCCGGACGTCAAGGTCGGCTACGCCTTCGTCAGCTTCTGGCCGACGGGCGAGACCCGCAACTACGATCCGGTCGCCGGCGAGATCAAGCRTCCGAAGATCCTGAACCCGATCACCGCCGGCGGCTTCGGCGGCGTCGAACTGGCCCTGCGCTACGACTTCGCCGACCTGACCGAGGCCTACGACACGGCCTCGACCGCGGGCAGCAAGACCCTGTCGCAGGACGCCGGCAAGTACACCGCCTGGACCCTGGGCGTGAACTACTACCCCACCGCCTATGTCCGCTTCCAAGCCAACTACACCGACGGCTCGGTCGATCCGGTCGTCGTGAACCGCGGCACGGACATCAAGCAATTCCAGCTGCGCGCCCAACTGGACTTCTAAGCCTTACGGGCCGGCCTGATCCCAGGCCGGCCCGGCCTTCTCGCAAACGCTCCCAGAGACTCCAGGAGTCCTCCATGAAGAAGCTGCTTTCCTGCGCGGCCGCCGCCGTCGCCCTCTCGGGCCTCGCCGCCGCCCCCGCCCACGCCGCCCGCGACTACGTCTGGGCCGCCGGCTCCTCGACCGTGTTCCCGTTCGCCACCCGCACCGCCGAAAACTTCGCCAAGAAGACCGGCAAGAAGGCTCCGAAGGTCGAAAGCCTCGGCACCGGCGGCGGCATCAAGCTGTTCTGCTCGGGTTCGGGCGAAGGCTTCCCTGACATCGCCAACGCCTCGCGTCCGATGAAGAAGTCGGAATTCGACGCCTGCGCCGCCAAGGGCGTCAAGGACATCGTCCAGATCAAGATCGGCTTCGACGGCATCGTCGTCGCCACCGACAAGGACGGCGCCGACTACAACTTCAAGACCGAGCACCTGTATCTGGGCCTGGCCAAGCAAGTCCTGAAGGGCGGCCAGTTCGTGGCCAACCCTTACAAGACCTGGGACGAAATCGGTTCGGGCCTGCCGGGCAACCGCATCAACGTCTACGGCCCGCCGCCCACCTCGGGCACCCGCGACGCCTTCGTGGAACTGGCCATCGAGGCCGGCGCCCGCAAGTTCCCGACCGCCGACGCCCTGCGCTCGGACAACGAAAAGAAGTTCAAGTCGCTGGTCGACCCGCTGCGTAACGACGGCTGGATCGACGCCGGCGAGAACGACAACGCCATCGTCGGCACCCTGACCAAGACCCCCGGCTCGCTGGGCGTCTTCGGCTGGTCCTACCTCGAAGAGAACATGGACAAGATCAAGGGCGCCTCGGTCAACGGCGTTCGCCCGTCGGCCCAGACGATCTCGGACGGCTCCTACCCGCTGTCGCGCACCCTGTTCATCTACGTCAAGAAGGCCAACCTGGGCGTGACCCCGGGCCTGGCCGAGTTCCTGACCGAGTTCACCTCGGACGCGGCCACGGGTCGTGGCGGCTACCTGCAAGGCCGCGGCCTGATCCCGCTGCCCCCCGGCCAGCACGAAGCCCAGAAGGCCGTGGCGTCGAACAAGACCTCGATGGCGCGTCCGGCTCAATAAGAGACGGTGAACGGGCGCCTCTTCGGGGGCGCCCGGGCCAACAACGAAACAGCGCCGCGGTCCCCAGTGGGCCGCGGCGTTTTCTTTTGTATAGTGGGCGCATCGCGGCCTGCCCGGCCGCTTCACCCTCCAAGGGACCATGATCCTCCTCGCGCTCGTCGTCGTCTTCCTCCTCGTTCTCCTGAACGGGGTCTTCTCCATGTCCGAACTGGCGGTGGTCTCCGCCCGCCGCGCCCGGCTCCAGACCTTCGCCGACCGGGGCGACAAGGGGGCCAAGCTGGCCCTGGCCATGGCCGAGCACCCGACGCGGTTCCTGTCGGCCGTGCAGGTGGGCATCACCCTGATCGGCATCCTGGCCGGCGCCTACGGCCAGGCGACGATCGCCGGCGCCCTGGACACCTGGCTGTCGACCAAGCCGATCATCGGACCCCATTCCGAAGCCATCGCCACCATCATCGTCGTCATCGGCCTGACCTATGTCTCGGTGATCCTGGGCGAGCTGGTGCCCAAGCGCCTGGCCCTGCTGTTCCCCGACGTGATCGCCCGCCGCATGGCCCCGTTCCTGGCCTTGGTGGCCACCATCCTGCGTCCGTTCGTCACGATTCTGACCGTTTCGACCGCCGCCATCCTCAAGCTGATGGGCGTGCGCGACGAGCGGACCAACGACATGACCGCCGAGGAGGTCGAGACCGTCCTGGCCGAGGGCGCCGACGCCGGCCTGATCGAGCCCGAGGAGCGGGCGATGATCAACGAGGTGCTGCGCCTGGGCGACCGCCCCGTGCGCGTGGCCATGACCCCGCGCCGCGACCTGTTCTGGATCTCGCTGTCGGACACCCAGGAGGAGATCCTGGCCGAGATCCGCGCCTGCCCCTATTCGCGCATCGTGGTGGCCAGCGAGGACGACCTGGACGGCGAGATCGGGGTGATCCTCAAGAAGGACCTGCTGGACGCCTGCCTGGGCGGCGACCCGATCGACATTCGCAGCCACGTCCAGCAGCCGATCGCCATCCCCGAGACCATGTCGCTGCTGCGGGCCATGGCGGTGTTCAAGCAGACGCCGCTGCACATGGCCCTGGTGGTCGACGAGTTCTGCTC
>NZ_JBFTZS010000043.1:0-20835 GCF_056406675.1 Caulobacter sp. P1_B12_2
ACCAGGTCCAGGAACGTATCGCGCGGCGACTTGGTCAGGGCGCTGATSCCCGGCCCGTCGCGGCGATCGAGCACCATCTTGCCCTGGCGCAGATAGAGCCGCAGACGCGAGGTGCCCCAGTCGCCGAAGATCGTGACCGAGCTGTCCATCGGATTCATCTAGTGGGACTCGCGGGTGACGACGGAGCCGCTGGAGCCGACCAGGAAGTCCAGGTCCGCGCCCTTGTCGGCGCCCAGCACGTGGTCGATGTACAGCTTGGCGTAGCCGCGGGTCGCCTTCGGCGCCGGCGGATTGGCGCGCCAGCCGGCCAGGCGAGCCTCCAGCTCTTCATCCGAGATCAGCAGGTTCAGCGAGCGCGTCGGGCCGTTCAGTTCGATCTCGTCGCCGTTCTGGACGACGGCCAGCGGACCGCCGGCGTCGGACTCGGGCGAGACGTGCAGGATGACCGTGCCGAAGGCCGTGCCGCTCATCCGGGCGTCGCTGATGCGGACCATGTCCTTGACGCCCTTTTCCAGCAGCTTGGTCGGCAGGGGCATGTTGCCCACTTCCGGCATGCCCGGATAGCCCTTGGGCCCGCAGCCCTTGAGCACCAGGATCGAGCTGGCGTCGACGTCCAGGTTCGGGTCGTCGATGCGGGCCTTGAAGTCCTCGATGGTCTCGAAGACCACGGCCTTGCCCTTGTGGCTCAGCAGTTCCGGGCTGGCGGCGCTGGGCTTCATCACCGCTCCGCCGGGGGCCAGGTTGCCGCGCAGCACCCAGATGCCGCTGTCGGGCTTCACCGGGTTCTCGACCGATCGGATGACCTCGGCGTTGAACACCTCGGCCATCTCGTACTGGTCGCCGATCCGCACGCCCGAGACGGTCAGGGCCTCGGGGTTCAGGAACGGCGACATCTGCTTCATCACCGCCGGCAGGCCGCCGGCATAGTGCAGATCTTCCATCAGGAAGCGGCCCGAGGGCTGCAGGTCGACCAGCAGCGGCACGTCGCGCGACAGGTTGTCGAAGTCTTCCAGAGACAGTTCGACGCCCAGTCGGCCGGCCAGGGCCAGCAGGTGGACCACGGCGTTGGTCGAGCCGCCGATCGCGGCGTGGACGCGCAGGGCGTTCTCGAAGGCGGCCCGAGTTGCGACCTGCGACATGGTCAGGCCGTCATGCACCATGCGCACGATGGTGCGGCCGGTGTGGTGGGCCATGGCCGCGCGGCGGGCGTCGACGGCGGGAATGGAGGCGTTGTAGGGCAGGCTCATGCCCATGGCTTCGACGATCGCGGCCATGGTCGAGGCCGTGCCCATGGTCATGCAGGTGCCGGGCGAGCGGCTCATGCCGCTTTCGGCCGACATGAATTCCGGCAACGTCATCTCGCCGGCCCGGACGGCCTCGGAGAACTTCCAAACGTCGGTGCCAGAGCCGATGTCCTTGCCGCGGAACTTGCCGTTCAGCATCGGGCCGGACGAGACGACGACGGTGGGCAGATCGACGCTGGCCGCGCCCATCATCTGGCCCGGCGTGGTCTTGTCGCAGCCGCCCAGCAGCACGACGCCGTCGATCGGATTGCCGCGGATCGACTCCTCGACGTCCATGGCCAGGAGGTTGCGGAACAGCATGGCGGTCGGACGCATCTGGGTCTCGCCCAGGCTGATGGCGGGGAACTCCAGCGGCAGGCCGCCGGCTTCCCAGACGCCGCGCTTCACGTGCTCGGCGATGTCGCGCAGGCCCGCGTTGCAGGGCGTGATCTCGGACCAGGTGTTGCAGATGCCGATCACCGGCCGGCCGTCGAACACGTCGTCCGGCAGGCCCTGGCTCTTCATCCAGCTGCGATGGATAAACCCGTCACGGTCCAGCTTTCCGTAGCTGTGACCGCTGCGGAATTTTCCGCCCCCGTTTCCCTGACCCATGTTCTTCCCTGACGCCACGGACAGCGGATACTCGCGCCCGATGACACGCATTTATAGTATAATAATGATGGTTGCAAACGCCGCTGATTTAAGGGGCTTTTTCCCCAGCGTGGCGCAAAAGTCGCGCCCCTGAAGGCAAATTGATAGCGCTATCAATTCCGGCTTGTAAGTAGCACTTATATGACTAAAGGTCAGATTCAGATCGTGTGACCGCCGTGTGCGGCGCACGTCACCGGCGCCTTGAGAGCGCTGGGACGGATCTCATCTGGGGGAAGGAAACCGGAATGTTGCCTCGCAATTCACGTCGTAACGTCATGCTTATGGGCGCGTCCGCGCTCGTCATCGCCGCACTGTCGCCGGCGCTCGCGTTCGCTCAGGACGCGGCCAAGCCGGCGTCCGAAGACACTGTCGAAGAAGTCGTGGTCACCGGCATCCGCGCCAGCCTGACCTCGGCGCAACAGATCAAGCGCAACGCCGAGCAGATCGTCGACTCGATCACCGCTCAGGACATCGGCGCCCTGCCGGACCGCAGCGTTTCGGAAGCGCTTCAGCGCATCCCGGGCGTCACGCTCCAGCGCACCAACGAAAACCGCGACCCCGCCCGCCTAGCCTCCGAAGGCGGCGGCGTGTTCATTCGCGGCCTGTCGTGGGTTCGCAGCGAAACCAACGGCCGCGACATCTTCTCGGCCAACAACGGCCGGGCCCTGTCGTTCGAAGACGTGTCCGCCGACCTGCTGTCGGGCGTCGACGTCTACAAGAACCCCTCGGCCGAACAGATCGAAGGCGGCATCGGCGGCATCGTCAACCTGCGCACCCGCAAGCCGTTCGACTCGGCCAAGCGCCTGCTGGCCTTCTCGGCCGACTACAACTACGCGGATCTGCGCGACAAGGGCTACGTCTCGGGCAACCTGCTGTACAGCGACCGCTGGGACACCAACATCGGTGAGATCGGCCTGCTGGTCTCGGGCAGCATCGGCAACATCGGCAACCGCACCGACAGCGTCCAGACCGGCCGCTTCGAGGAGCGCGAGATAACCGACCCCGCTCAAGCCGCCTTGGTCGGCAAGAAGGTGGGCGACAAGGTCTACATCCCCAACTCGATCGGCTGGCGCCGGATCGACTGGCAGCAGAAGCGCACGGCCTTCGCCGGCGCCCTGCAATGGCGTCCGAACGACCAGTGGGAAGCCACCTTCCAGGTCCTGACCGCCAAGGCCGACCCGCACGACATCGAACGCGCCCTGGGCGACACCGACGGCGGCTACGCGGCCACGGGTCCGGGCTTCAAGTACGACAGCCAAGGCGCGATCACGAACGGCACGATCAACAACTTCCACCTGACCGCCGACAGCCGTTACGGCGAGCAGCACAAGAAGACCGAGGATTACAGCTTCAATCTGAAGTACACGCCGAACGATCGGTGGGCCTTCAGCGCCGACGCCCAGTACATCAAGTCTCACGCCTCCGTGCTGAGCATGACGGCGTTCACGCAGATGGACCCCACCGTTCCGTCGAGCCTCAGCTTCAGCATCGGCGGCGACGAGCCCGTCCTGAAGCTGAGCCAGGCCACCGACACCACGCGGAACAAGGCCTCGTACTGGTGGGCGGCCGCCATGGACCACATGGAGGACAACAGCGCCGACTCCAAGGCGCTGCGGGCCGATGGCGAGTACACCTTCGAGGAAGACAGCTGGCTGAAGTCGTTCCGCTTCGGCGTGCGCGGCACGGACAAGAACTCGACCACGCGCCAGACAGGCTGGAACTGGGGTCTGCTCAGCAGCCAGTTCTGGGGCGGCGGCACGCCGGTCTACCTGAACCAGACGGGCTTTGACGCCACGCACCAGAGCCCGGGCCTGCCGCAGCAGTCGGAACTGGTCACCTACGACGACTTCTTCCGCGGCGACGTGCAACTGCCGGGCGTCGCCTGGTTCCCGACCGAAAGCCTGGTCGGCAACGGCTCGCAGCAAGCCTACAGCTATCTGAAGAACACCGAGAGTGCGGGCTGGGGCTGGGCGCCCCTGACCGAGGCCAGCTACGCCAACGCCGCGCCGGGCGGCGACAACCCCAACGGCGGCACCAACATCCAGGGCGAGAAAACGCAAGCCATCTACGGCCTGCTGCGCTTTGGCCACGAGAACTCGCCCCTGGGCCGCATGGACGGCAACCTCGGCCTGCGCGTCGTCAAGACCAAGGTGGACGGCGGCGACCAGGTCATCAAGGTCACGGCGCTCAACGGCACCCCGGCCGCCTGCGCCGTGGCGACCCCGCCCGTCTCGTGCACGGCCTTCAACGCCGCCTACGCCTTCACCCAGGGCGGCTCGATCGCCGGCGGCAGCTCGTCCAACGACTATACGGACGTGCTGCCCAGCGCCAACGTGCGGTTCTTCCTGCGTGACGACCTTCAACTGCGCCTGGCGGCCGCCAAGGCCGTGGTCCGCCCGACCTTCAGCCAGATGCAGTCGTACACGAACCTGTCCTTCAACTTCGAAGCCGACGGGTTCACGCCGCGCGCCATCGACCCCCGGACCGGCAGCGGCGGCAATCCGCTGCTCAAGCCGACCAAGTCGAACCAGTTCGACGCCAGCCTGGAGTGGTACTTTAACCCAGCGGGCAGCCTGACCTTCGCGACGTTCTACAAGGACATCTCGAACTACATCTTCATGGGCAACGCCACCGAGAGCTACACCTCGGGCGGCCAGACCTACCAGTTCCTGGTCAGCCGCAACATGAACGGCTCGAGCGGTACGATCAAAGGTTTCGAACTGGCCTACACCCAGTTCTACGACTTCCTGCCGGGTCCGCTCAGCGGCCTGGGCCTGCAGGCCAACTTCACCTATGTCGACAGCAACGGCGGCAAGAACACCGCGATCAACCTCAACGAAACGGCCCAGATCGCCGGCGCCGCYGACCAGACCCTGCCGCTCGAGGGCCTRTCCAAGACCAGCTACAACGTCGCGGTGCTGTACGAGAAATACGGCCTCTCGGCTCGCCTGGCCTACAACTGGCGTGAGCGCTACCTGCTGACCACCTCGGCCGCCAACATCCAGCGCCCGGTCTGGTCGGAAGACTACGGTCAGTTGGACGGCTCGATCCTGTACTCGATCAACCAGCAGTACAAAGTCGGCGTCCAGGCGACCAACATCCTCAACGCCCGGACCTATCTGGACGTGGGCGGCGCGAACTTCGCACCGCGCTACAGCTGGACCGACACCGACCGCCGCGTCGCTGTCGTCCTGCGCGGCAGCTTCTAGGACCGACACGTTCAGGCGCCTCTTCCGCGATCCTCCCGGCCATACCGGGGGCGATCGCGGGGGAGGCGTTCTGCGTTCTGCGCGCGGATTCAGGCATTCAGAGCGTGGCGGGCGCCGAAACCGCTCACACTTTCGGCTGCCACGCTCCGGGCGGGACGTTGCATAGTCGGCCTTGGCAGTGGGAGGGCGTGGGTTGGACAACCGCATTCGCAAGATCGTCATCGTCGGCGGCGGCACCGCCGGGTGGATGGCGGCGGCGGCGTTCAGCCGGCTGCTGGGCGAGGCCTTCGTCGAGACCGTGCTGGTCGAGTCCGACCAGATCGCCACGGTGGGGGTCGGCGAGGCCACCATCCCGCCGATCCGCCATTTCAACGACAAGCTGGGCCTGGACGAAGCCGACTTCGTTCGCCAGACCCAGGCCAGTTTCAAGCTGGGGGTCGACTTCCAGGACTGGGGGGCGATCGGCCACCGCTATTTCCACGCGTTCGGCGACTACGGCGCCGACATCGAGGCGATCGGTCCTCACCACTATTGGCGAAAGCTGCAAGGCCTGGGCGAGGTGTTTCCGCTCGAGGACCTGTCGATGCCGACCCAGGCGGCCTATCGCAACAAGTTCATTCCGCCCAATCCCGACCCTCGATCGGTGATGCACGACTATTCCTACGCCTTCCATTTCGACGCCTCGCTCTATGCCCGCTACCTGCGCGGCTACGCCGAGGCGCGGGGCGTGACGCGGGTCGAGGGGCGCATCGTCGATGTGCAGCTGCGCGGGACCGACGGCTTCATCGAGGCCGTGGTGCTGGAGGGCGGCGCGCGGATCGAGGGCGACCTGTTCATCGACTGCTCGGGCTTCCGCGGGTTGCTGATCGAGGGCGCGCTGAAGACCGGCTACGAGACCTGGTCGCACTGGCTGCCCTGCGACCGCGCGATCGCGGTGGGCTGCGAGCTGGGGGGCGACGGCCTGACGCCTTACACCCGCGCCACCGCCCGGGCGGCCGGCTGGCACTGGCGCATCCCGCTGCAGCACCGCATCGGCACCGGCTACGTCCACTGCAGCCAGTTCGTCAGCGAGGACGAGGCGGTCTCCGACCTGCTGTCGCGGCTGGACGGCCCGCTGATCGGCCAACCCCAGACGATCCGTTTCACGCCCGGCCGGCGACTGAAGGCCTGGAACAAGAACTGCGTCGCCGTGGGCCTGGCCAGCGGCTTCATCGAGCCCCTGGAATCGACCTCGATCAACTTCATCCAGACGGCCGTCGCCCGGCTGCTGGAGTACTTCCCCAACAAGGACTTCGAGCCGACCCTGGCCGACGAGTTCAATCGCCTGTCCCGGCAGGAGATGGAGCACGTGCGGGACTTCATCATCCTGCACTACAAGCTGACCGACCGCACCGACAGCGGCCTCTGGGACTATTGCCGGGCGATGGCGATCCCCGACGAACTGGCCCACCGGATGGAGGTGTTCCAGCGCACCGGCCGTCTGGTGACCCACGACGACGACGGCTTCGCCCCGCCCAGCTGGCTGGCGATCTTCCGGGGACTGAAGGTCCTGCCGGACCGCTACGATCCGCTGGTGGACCGAATGGACGTCGAGCAGATCCGCGACCTGCTGGCCGGCCGGCGCGCGGCCATCCTGCGCGCGGCCGAGGCCATGCCCGACCAGCAGGCCTTCATCGACAAGTTCTGCCGCGCCCAGCCTCCGGCCGCCTGAGCAAAAGGACAAGATCGGTCATGACCGACAACCGCATCCGAAAGGTCGTCATCGTGGGCGGCGGCACCGCCGGCTGGATGGCGGCCGCGGCCCTGTCGCGGATGCTGCGCGAGCATCAGCCCGACCCGCTGAAGATCGCGATCCAGCTGGTCGAGTCCGAGGAGATCGGCACGGTCGGGGTGGGGGAGGCGACCATCCCGCCCCTGATCCTGTTCAACCAGATGCTGGGCGTGAACGAGGACGAGTTCGTCCGCGCGACCCAGGCGACCTTCAAGCTGGGCATCGAGTTCATCGACTGGACGCGACTGGACCATCGCTACCTCCATCCGTTCGGCCGCTACGGCGCCGACCTGGCCGCCAGCGCCTTCCATCACTATTGGCTGAAGCTGAGATCCCTGGGCGACCCCACGCCGTTCGGCGACTATTCGCTGCCCACCCTGGCCGCCGGGATGCGCCGCTTCGACCGCCCGACCACGGCGGCCGGGTCGATCATGTCGACCTACTCCTACGCCTTTCATTTCGACGCCGCCCTCTACGCCAAATTCCTGCGCGGCTATGCCGAAGCGCGGGGCGTAGAGCGCCTGGAGGGCAAGGTCGTCGACGTGACCCTGCGCGGCGAGGACGGCTTCATCCAGTCGATCACCCTGGCCGACGGCCGCGTGGTCGAGGGCGACCTGTTCGTCGACTGCTCGGGCTTCCGGGGGCTGCTGATCGAAGAGGCCCTGAAGACGGGCTACGACGACTGGTCGAACTGGCTGCCCTGCGACCGCGCCATGGCTGTTCCGAGCCGCAGCTCCGACGACCTGACGCCGTTCACGCGCGCCACCGCCCACGCCGCCGGGTGGCAGTGGCGCATCCCGCTGCAGCACCGCGTCGGCAACGGCTACGTCTATTCCAGTGCGTTCATCAGCGATGACGACGCCGAGGCGACCCTGCTGCGCACGCTGGACGGCGAGCCCTGCGCCGACCCGCGGATCCTGAAGTTCACCGCCGGCCGGCGACGGCAATACTGGAACAAGAACTGCGTGGCCCTGGGCCTGGCCAGCGGGTTCATGGAACCGCTGGAATCGACCAGCATCCACCTGGTCCAGAGCGGCATCACCAAGCTGATCCAGCTGTTCCCGGACCGGACCTTCAGCCCCGTCCTGCTGGACGAGTACAATCGCCTGACCCACCAGGAATACGAGAAGATCCGCGACTTCCTGGTGCTGCACTATCACGCCAACGCGCGGCCTGAACCGCTGTGGCGGCAGGTCCGCGAAATGGCGATCCCCGACAGCCTGGCGCACAAGATGGAGCTGTTCCGGCAAACCGGACGGCTGGCCAACATGGGGCAGGACCTGTTCCAGRAGCCCAGCTGGCTGGCCGTCCTGATCGGCCAGAACGTCATGCCGCGCGACTATGATCCGTTGGTCGATCTGATGGACGTCGGCGTCGCGCAGCGAAACCTCAAGGCCATGAAGACGGCCTTGCGGCAGGCCGCGGAAGCCATGCCCTCGCACCGCGACTTCATCGCCGCCCACTGCGCGGCCCCGCCTTTGACGATCCCCTGAGGGGCTCTTCCAGGCAGGAGAGGCTTGCCTGGGATTTATCATACTAAATGCCGGTGATAGCGCTATCAATGACATCGCGCCGAGGTCGTCGACCTTCGGAAGAACAACGAAGCGGGAGGTGACCATGACGACCAGACAGACCGAGACCTTCCGCCGTCTGCGCCTCGCGGCCGCCGGGGCGATGGCCGTCCTGGGCCTGGCCGCGACGCCGGTCCTCGCCGCCGACCTGCCCCGGCTGGTCGCCAAGGACGGTCGCCACGCCCTGCTGGTCGACGGTGCGCCGTTCCTGATGCTGGGCGTCCAGGCCAACAACGCCGCCAACTATCCCTCGCAACTGCCCAAGGTCTGGCCGTCGGTGAAGGCCCTGCACGCCAACACCCTGGAAATGCCGGTCGCCTGGGAGCAGATCGAGCCGGTCGAGGGCCAGTTCGACTTCTCGTTCGTCGATGTGCTGCTCAAGCAGGCCCGCGAGAACGACGTGAAGCTGGTGATCCTGTGGTTCGGGACCTGGAAGAACAACGGCCCGCAATACGCGCCCGAATGGGTCAAGCTGGACAACAAGCGCTTTCCCCGGGTGATCAACGCCAAGGGCGAGGTCAAGAACTCGCTGTCGCCGCTGTTCCCGGCCACCCTGGAGGCCGACAAGAAGGCCTTCGTCGCCCTGATGCGCCACCTGAAGGCTGCCGATCCGGACCACACCGTGATCATGGTCCAGCCCGAGAACGAGACCGGCACCTACGGCGCCGTTCGCGACTTCTCGCCGACCGCCCAGAAGCTGTTCAACGGCCCCGTCCCCGCCGATCTGGGCAAGGCGCTGAACAAGAAACCGGGGACCTGGAGCCAGGTGTTCGGCAAGGACGCCGACGAGTTCTTCCACGCCTGGCACATCGGCCGCTACGTCGACCAGATCGCCGCCGCCGGCAAGCGCGAGCTGCCGCTGCCCATGTACGTCAACGCCGCCCTGCGCGACCCCTTCAACTATCAGGACCCGTTCACCTATTCGTCGGGCGGGCCGACCTGGAACGTGCTGGACGTCTGGAAGGCCGCCGCGCCCTCGATCGACGCCCTGGCGCCCGACATCTACATGCGCGAGAGCCCCAATGTCCGGAAGACGCTGGAGCAGTACCGCCGTCCCGACAACGCCCTGTTCGTGCCCGAGATCGGCAGCGACAAGGGCTATGCCCGCCACATCTACGACGTGCTGGGCCATCAGGGCATCGGCTTCTCGCCGTTCGGCCTGGATCAGACCGGCTACTCCAACTACCCGCTGGGCGCCAAGACGGTGGACGCCCAGGCGCTGGAGAACTTCGGCGTTCACTACCGCCTGCTGGCCCCGATGGCCCGCGAATGGGCCAAGCTGTCCTACACCGGCGAGGTCTGGGGCGTGGGCGAGGCCGACGACCGCAAGGCCGAGACCCTGAAGCTGGGCGACCGCTGGACCGCCACGGTGTCGTACGGCGAATGGCAGTTCGGCTCGATCGACGCCCCCTGGATGGGCAAGGCCGAGAAGCAGCCGGGCCGCGAAGTGCCCGACGGCGGCGCCCTGATCGCCCGCCTGTCGGCCGACGAATTCCTGGTCACCGGCTACCGCGCCCGCGTCAGCTTCGGCTCGGCCAAGGACGAGCGGTTCATGATGGCGCGGGTCGAGGAAGGCCATTTCGAGAACGGCCAGTGGGTGTTCGACCGCCTGTGGAACGGCGACCAGACCGACTACGGCCTGAACCTGACGACCTTGCCGCAGGTGCTGAAGGTCAAGCTGGCGACGTACTAGTTACTTTCAATCCGCTCATCCCGGCGAAGGCCGGGACCCAGATGGAATGGCTTTGTGGCTGACGCCATGGGCTCTGAAGCCCTCCAATCAGCCACCCCGCTAAGGGATCTGGGTCCCGGCTTTCGCCGGGACGAGCAGAGATAAAAAACAAGATTCACAGGGAAGAACCCAATGCGCATGCCGAAGACCTTCGCCGCCGGGCTAGCCCTGGCCCTGCTGGCCTCGACCAGCGCCTTCGCGCTGACGGGCGCCCCGGACGGCGCCTTCGAGAAGACCGCCGACGGCGTGATCGTCACCCCCGCTTCAGGCCCCGCCAGGAAGGTGCGGCTGCAGGTGATGGGCGATCGCATCATCCACGTCACCGCCACACCCACCGACAGCCTGGACACGCCCAAGAGCCTGATGGTCGTGGCCCAGCCGAAGACCGCCGGGTTCACCGTCGATCAGGTCGCCGGCAAGCTGGTCCTGAAGACCGCCAAGGCGACCGCCGAGGTTTCGCTGGCCGACGGCACGGTCGACTTCAAGGACGCCCAGGGCCGGACCGTGCTGTCCGAGCGCGACCGCGGCGCCTTCAAGCCGGTGCGGGTCGACGGCAAGGACTTCTATGAGGTCCGCCAGCAGTTCAATCCGGGCACGGACGAAGCCTTCTACGGCCTGGGTCAGCACCAGAACGGCCAGATGAACTACAATGGCCAGGACGTCGAACTGCTGAACTACAACCGCACCGTCGTGGTGCCGATGCTGCTGTCCAGCCGCGGCTACGGCCTGCTGTGGGACAACAATTCGATCACCCGTTTCGGCGACCCGATCCCCTACGACGTCGCGTCGCGCGACCTGAAGATCACCGGCCTGGAGGGCAAGCCCGGCTTCACCGCCAAGTACTATGTCGGCGGCCAGCTGAAGCTGACCCGAACCGAGCCGGACATCGACTACAGGTTCCTCAAGGACCTGCCCAACATGCCGGCCGAGCTGAACGGCGCCGACGGCAAGCCGCTGCCGGACAAGAAGGTGGTCTGGGAGGGAACGGTCACCACCGACAAGGCCGGGGTCCACAAGTTCGAGCTCTATTCCAGCGACTACGCCAAGGTCTGGATCGACGGCAAGCTGGTGATCGACCGCTGGCGGCAGAACTGGAACCCCTGGTACCACGACTTCGACGTCGCCCTGACCCCGGGCAAGGCCCACAAGGTCAAGGTCGAGTGGCTGCCGGACGGCGGCTATATCGGCCTGCTGCACAACAACCCGATGCCGGCCCTGGACCGCCATTCGCTGCAACTGACCTCCGAGGTCGGCAAGGCGATCGACTACTACTATGTCGGCGGCGACGACCTGGATCAGGTGGTGGCCGGCTATCGCGACCTGACCGGCAAGTCGACCATGATGCCGCGCTGGGCCTACGGCTTCTGGCAGAGCCGCCAGCGCTACGAGGACGCGGGCCAGATCGTCGGGGTCGTCAAGGAGTACCGCAAGCGCGGCCTGCCGCTCGACAACATCGTCCTGGATTGGCGCTACTGGACCGACCCCACCTGGGGCAGCCACAGGTTCGACGCCTCGCGCTTCCCCGACCCCAAGGCCATGGTCGACGAGATCCACGCCGACCACGCCCACTTCATGATCTCGATCTGGCCGAAGTTCTATCCGACCACCGACAACTTCAAGGAGCTGGACGCCAAGGGCTACATGTACAAGCGCAACATCGAACAGGGCGCGAAGGACTGGGTGGGACCGGGCTATCTGAACTCGTTCTACGACCCCTATCCGCAGGAGGCGCGCGACATCTACTGGCGTCAGGTGAAGGAGAACCTGAAAGTCATCGGTGTCGACGCCTGGTGGATGGACGCTTCCGAGCCCGACATGCACTCCAACCTCGACGTGCCCGAGCGCACCAGGCGCATGGGTCCGACGGCGATCGGTCCGGCCGCCGAGTACTTCAACTCCTACTCCCTGCCGCACACCCAGGGCGTCTATGAGGGCGAGCTGGCGCTGAACCCCGACGTGCGGCCGTTCATCCTGACCCGCTCGGGCTTCGGCGGCCTGCAGCGCCACGCCTCGGCGGTGTGGAGCGGCGACGTGGTGGCGCGCTGGGACGACTTCCGCGACCAGATTTCGGCCGGCGTGAATCTGTCGATGTCGGGCATTCCCAACTGGACCACCGACATCGGCGGCTTCTCGGTGGAGAACCGCTATACGACGCAAGATCCCAAGCATCAGGACGAGTGGCGTGAGCTGAACCTGCGCTGGTTCCAGTTCGGCGCGTTCTCGCCGCTGTTCCGCAGCCACGGCGAGTTCCCGTTCCGCGAGATCTACAATCTCGCCGACGAGGGGACCGAGGTCTACCGGAGCCTGGCCTGGTACGACGAGCTTCGCTACCGGCTGATGCCCTACACCTACACCCTGGCGGCCGACACGTATCAGCGCGACGGCAGCATCATGCGCGGCCTGGTGATGGACTTCCCGGCCGACAAGGCCGCGCGCGACATCGACGACGAGTACCTGTTCGGCAAGGCGTTCCTGGTCGCCCCGGTCACCCAGTTCAAGGCGCGCTCGCGGTCGGTCTACCTGCCGGCCGGCGCCAGCTGGTACGACTTCGAGAGCGGCAAGGCGTTCAAGGGCGGCCAGACGATCAAGGCCGACGCGCCGCTGTCGCGCATGCCGCTGTTCGTRAAGGCCGGCTCGATCGTGCCGACCACGGTGGTCCAGCAGTATGTGGGCGAGAAGCCCGACGCCCCGCTGACCGTGGTGGTCTACACGGGGGCGGACGGGACGTTCGAGCTCTACGAGGACGACGGGCTCAGCAACGGCTACGAGCGCGGCGCCTGGAGCCGGATCCCGATGAGCTTCGACAACGCGTCGGGGCGGCTGACGATCGGGGCGCGGTCGGGGGCGTTCAAGGGGATGCTGGAGAACCGGACGATCAAGGTGCGGTTCATCGGCGGCGGCGCCAAGCCGGTCGACTTCGAGGCGGTGGATCAGACGGTGGAGTATGCCGGTCAGCCGGTGGTGGTGACGCGGAAGTAGGGTGGCTCACTGACTTGCCCCCACCTGACCGCGTCGCGGTCTGTCCGCCCCCATAGGGGGCGGAGGTTCGCGCACGGCGTCCTCTTCCCCCTATGGGGGAAGACGGTCGCGAAGCGACCCGTAGGGGGCAAGTGAGTGAGGTGCGTGGCCTTTAAGCCTGCACCACCAGCTTCTTAACGATCAAGGCCGCCGCGTTCACCCGCTCGCCGCCCGGCTCCATCACTTCAAGGTGCACGTGGTTGGTGATCCCGGGATAGTGCCTCTGCAGGCTCTCCACCCGGCCGATGCTCTCGCCCAGCCGCACGGTCTGGCCGAGCTCAACGCCGGGGGTCACGTAGAAGGCGCGGGCCACGTAGCCCAGGGCGGGGTTGGAGATCTCGACGAACTTCAGGTCGCTGGAGCCGGCATAGGCGTAGCCGATCTTGGTGACATAGCCCGAGATCGGGGCCTGGACGTCCTGGCCAGCCGTGGCCACGTAGTCGACGCCCTCGTGCTCGCGGGCCCCTCCGTCGCGGCGGGCGCCGAACTGGCCGTCGCCGAACTCGTCATGGCCGCGCGGGGCGCCGCCGGTGGGGTTGGCGAAGTCGGGCGCGCCGTCGCCGTCGATGTCGGCGCCGCTCCAGACCAGCTCCTTGCGGACGGGCTTCTGCGGCTTGGCGGCCATCTCGGCCAGCAGGCGCTGGACGGCCGGCGAGGGGCCGTGCTGCGCCTTGTGCGGGTTCTCCATCGCCGCCACCACCATCGGAGCGAAGACCAGGGCCAGGCCCAGCGCGCCGCGCGCCCAAGGGGCGACATGCGGGGCGAGTTTCTTCGCTGTCGATGCGTGCATTAATTCGTCCTGGATCGTTTTGAGACCTGAAGCGTTGGCCCGACTAGCGACCAGATAAGGCGAAGACGTGGCGAATTAAGTGCGACGGGAGGTCGCGCGCCGATTTGTCGACGGCGCGGGATAGACGAAGCTTTACTTTAGAACGTGCTCCGGATCGGCCGTGATTTCGGAGATCAATGTTCTTCCTCGACCCTCCAGTCTCAAGTTCGAGTGGCCGTGCTCCAGTAGAACCGCGTCCAAGGGCGACAGGTCGATCTCGCCGCCCGGGCGAAGGATGCGCAGCGGGTCGAGCGCCAGGACCAGGGTCACCCGCGCCTTAGCGGCCACGTCGCTGGCGCCGGCCACGGTCAGCCTGCGGGTCCGGGCTCGCCACGCGCCCCGCCGCACCATCAGGTTCAGGTCGCTGATCGTCCCATCGGTCAGCCGCGCCGTGACCGGGGCCTCGCCCGGGAAGGCCAGGGGCGGCGACGCGGCGTCCAGCGCCAGCATGCGGTCATCGACCGTCAGCAGCAGCCCGGCGCCCTGGATCACCGTCAGCACCCGATCCACGCCCGGAAAGGTCGAGAACGGTCCGTCGGCGGCGATTTCCGCCAGGCTGATCCGCCACTCGAACGCGTCCATGGCCGCGCCGGGCGGAAAGGCGGCCACCTCGCGCGTGACGCCGCCGCCGTTCTTCCACGGCGTGGCGATCCGGTCGACGGCTCTCAGAACGCGCATCTATTTGATCCGCTCATCCCGGCGAAACGAAGTTCGGCGCAGCCAATGCCGGGACCCAGATGGAATGGCTTTGAGGCTGACGCCATCGACGCTGAGCACTTCCAATCATCCACACCGCTAAGGGATCTGGGTCCCGGCCTTCGCCGGGATGAGCGGAAAAGAGGGGAGTATGGCTTACAAAATGCCTGGCAGGTCCAGCCCGTGCTCGCGCGCGCAGTCCTTGGCGATCTCGTAGCCGGCGTCGGCGTGGCGCATGACGCCGGTGGCCGGGTCGTTCCACAGCACCCGCGCCAGGCGTTTGGCCGCCGCTTCGGTGCCGTCGGCGACGATCACCATCCCCGCATGCTGCGAGAAGCCCATGCCCACTCCGCCGCCGTGGTGCAGCGACACCCAGGTGGCGCCCGAGGCGGTGTTGAGCAGGGCGTTCAGCAGCGGCCAGTCCGACACCGCGTCCGAGCCGTCCATCATCCCCTCGGTCTCGCGGTTGGGCGAGGCGACCGAGCCGCTGTCCAGGTGGTCGCGGCCGATGACGACCGGCGCCTTCAACTCGCCCGACGCGACCATCTCGTTGAACGCCAGGCCCAGGCGATGACGGTCGCCCAGCCCGACCCAGCAGATCCGCGCCGGCAGGCCCTGGAACTTGATCTTCTCGGCGGCCATGTCGAGCCAGTGGTGCAGGTGCGGATTGTCGGGGATCAGTTCCTTGACCTTGGCGTCGGTCTTGCGGATGTCCTCCGGATCGCCCGACAGCGCCGCCCAGCGGAACGGCCCGATCCCCCGGCAGAAGAGGGGGCGGATGTAGGCGGGCACGAAACCGGGGAAGTCGAAGGCGTTGGCCACGCCTTCCTCAAGCGCCATCTGGCGGATGTTGTTGCCGTAGTCGACGGTGGGCACGCCGGCGGCCTGGAAGTCGAGCATGGCCTGCACGTGCACCGCCATCGAGGCGCGGGCGGCGCGGTTTACCGTTTCCGGCTCGCGTTCCTTGGCGGCCGCCCACTGGTCCAGGGTCCAACCGGCGGGCAGGTAGCCGTTGATCGGGTCGTGGGCGCTGGTCTGGTCGGTCAGCAGGTCGGGGCGAATGCCGGCGGCGAACATGGCCGGCAGTAGCTCGGCGGCGTTGCCCAGCAGGCCGACCGAGATCGGCGTCTTGTTTCGACAGGACTCCTCGATCCAGGCCAACGCCTCGTCGAGGCTCTCGGTGGCCTTGTCGAGATAGCCGGTGCGCAGGCGCATCTCGATCCGCGAGGGCTGGCACTCGATGGCCAGGCACGCGGCCCCGGCCATCACCGCCGCCAAGGGCTGGGCCCCGCCCATGCCGCCCAGGCCCGCCGTCAGCAGCCACTTGCCCGCGAGGTCGCCGCCGTGATGCTGGCGACCCATCTCGACGAAGGTCTCGTAGGTGCCCTGAACGATGCCCTGGGCGCCGATATAGATCCACGAGCCGGCGGTCATCTGGCCGTACATGGCCAGGCCCTTGCGATCCAGCTCGTTGAAATGCTCCCAGGTCGCCCAGCGCGGCACCAGGTTGGAGTTGGCGATCAGCACGCGGGGCGCGTCGGGGTGGGTCTTGAACACGCCGACCGGCTTGCCCGACTGGACCAGCAGGGTCTCGTCGTCCTCCAGCCGGCGCAGGGTCTCGACGATCTTGTCGTAGCTCTCCCAATCCCGGGCCGCGCGGCCGATGCCGCCATAGACCACCAGCTCCTCGGGCCGCTCGGCGACGTCGGGGTGCAGGTTGTTCAAGCGCCTCCGCCGCGGGGCCCGCGGAGCGGGGGAGGAGATGTTGAAGCGAAGGCGATGCAGGCCTTCAGGACATCAGCGAGCGCGGCCTGCAGCGGCGCTGCGCGCGGTGTCCGGAAGGGCGTGGGCCAATTGTCCGAGCTCAGCACCGCCGGCTCGTCGATATAGCCGCGGCAGGCCAGCTCCATCTGGACGGCGTGGACGCCCTGGTCCGGTTGACCGTAGCGGCGGGTGATCCAGCCGCCCTTGAACCGGCCGTCGGTGATGCGCGGCAGGCCAGTTGCGTCGCAGGCGGCCTCGACCCGGCGGGTCAGGCCCAGATCGCAGGCCGCCCCGCTGTTGGTCCCGACGTTGAACTGCGGCAACTCGCCGTCGAACAGGCGAGGGGCGTGCGAGCGGATCGAGTGGGCGTCGTACAGCACCACCTTGCCGTGGAGCGCGACCAGCCGGTCGAGCTCGGCCTCCAGGGCGGCGTGGTAGGGATCGAAGAAGGTGACGCGGCGCCGGGCGATCTCGGCGGCGTCGGGCTCCTGGCCGTCGCGATACAGCGGCTCGCCGTCGAAGGTGTCGACCGGACACAGGCTGGTAGTGGCCTGGCCGGGATAGAGCGACACGCCGGACGGGTCGCGGTTGACGTCGATCACCGTGCGCGACACGCCCGTGCGGACCACCGTGGCGTCCAGCCTGTCGGCGAAGGCGTAGAGCTCGCCCAGCCACCAGTCGGCGTCCTTGCGGGCCAGCCATGGCGAGACGAGGCGGGCCTCGATGTCGGACGGGATGATCGTGCCGGCGTGCGGGATGCTGACGACCAGCGGGGCCTCGCCGCGGGTGAGGTGGAGCCAGTCATTCATCGCATTGTCATCCCGGACAAGCTCGGCGAAGCCGGGCGCAGATCCGGGACCGCCGGAAGCGCGGCGCTCAGGCGTCGGTCCCGGATCTGCGCGCTTCGCGCTTGTCCGGGATGACAGGCTTTGAAGAGTGTCACGCCTCGACCCCCGGCAGCGCGATCGCCGCCGCCGCCACCACCACCGCCCCCGACCGCACCAGCGCGTTGGCCGCCTCCATGTCCGGGTGGAAGTGCCGGTCATCCGACAGATGCGGCACCTGCGCTCGCAGCACCCCACGCACGGCCTCCAGCGCCGGGCTCGACGTCAGGGGCGCGTGGAAGTCGCAGCCCTGCACCGCCGCCAGCAGCTCGATGCCGATCACTGCCTCCGCCGCCTCGACCATGGCCAGCAGGCGCCGGGCGCCGTGGGCGGCCATCGAGACGTGGTCTTCCTGATTGGCCGACGTCGGGATGGAGTCGACGCTGGCGGGATAGGCCTTCTGCTTGTTCTCCGACACCAGGGCGGCGGCCGTGACCTGCGGGATCATGAATCCGGAGTTCAGGCCCGGCTTCGGCGTCAGGAAGGCGGGCAGGCCCGAGCAGGCCGGATCGACCAGCATGGCGATGCGGCGCTCGGCGATCGAGCCGATCTCGCAGATCGCCAGGGCGATGATGTCGGCCGCGAAGGCCACCGGCTCGGCGTGGAAGTTGCCGCCGGACAGGGCTTCGTCCGTCTCGGGGAAGATCAACGGATTGTCGGAAACGCCGTTGGCCTCGGTCGACAGCGTGACGGCCGCCTGGCGCAGGATGTCCAGGGCCGCGCCCATCACCTGCGGCTGGCAGCGCAGGCAGTAGGGATCCTGCACCCGCGTGTCGCCCTCGCGGTGGGAGTCGCGGATCGCCGAGCCGGCCATCAGGGCCCGCAGGGCGGCGGCGGTCTCGATCTGGCCGGGCTGGCGGCGCAGGGTATGGATGCGCGGATCGAACGGGGTGTCCGACCCCTTGGCGGCCTCGGTCGCCAGGGCGCCGGTGACCAGGGCCGACTGGAACAGCCGCTCGGCGTCGAACAGGGCGGCCAGGGCGTTGGCGGTCGAGAACTGGGTGCCGTTCAGCAGGGCCAGGCCTTCCTTGGGGCCCAGGGTCAGGGGCTTGAGGCCAGCCTCCATCAGAGCCTGCACGGCCGGCAGGCGCTGGCCGTCGACGAAGATCTCGCCGACCCCGATCATGGTCGCGGCCATGTGCGACAGCGGCGCCAGGTCGCCCGAGGCGCCGACCGAGCCTTGGCACGGAACGACCGGCGTCAGGCCCTTCACGAGCATGGCTTCCAACAGGTCGGTGGTCGCCGGCTTCACGCCCGAAGCGCCCTGCGCCAGGCTGGCCAGCTTCAGGGCCATCATCAGCCGGATCACCGGAACCGGCGACGGCGCGCCCGTGCCGGCGGCGTGGGACAGGACGATGTTGCGCTGCAGGGTCTCCAGGTCCTCGTCGCCGATGCGGACGCTGGCCAGCTTTCCGAAGCCGGTGTTGATGCCGTAGACCGGCGCGCCCTTGGCCAGGATGCGCGCGACGGCGGCGGCGCTCTCGGCGATCACCGGTCCGGCGCTGGGGTGAAGTCTCGCGGGGGCGCCGCGATAGACGGCCTTCCACTCCGACAGGCTGACTTCACCGGGGTTGAGAACGACTTCGATCACGTGACTTCACCCTTCCAGACGCGCGCATGGAGGGGGTTGAAGCCCATGCGGTACACAAGTTCGGCGGGACGCTCGATGTCCCAGATGGCCAGATCGCAGGCCTTGCCGGCCTCCAGCGTGCCGACGCTCTCCAGCCGTCCGATCGCCCGCGCGGCCTCGCGCGTGACGCCGGCCAGGCATTCGTCGACGGTCATCCGGAACAGGGTGGCGGCCATGTTCATGGTCAACAGCAGGCTGGTCAGCGGCGAGGTGCCGGGGTTGCAATCGGTGGCGAGGGCCAGGGGCACGCCGGCGGCGCGCAGGGCCGCGATCGGCGGAAGCTTGGTCTCGCGCACGAAGTAGTAGGCCCCGGGCAGCAGCACCGCCGTCGTGCCGGCCTGGGCCATGGCCGCGATCCCGGCCGCGTCCAGATGCTCCAGGTGATCGGCCGACAGCGCCCCGAACTCGGCGGCCAGGGCCGCGCCGTTCAGGTTCGATAGCTGTTCGGCGTGCAGCTTGACCGGCAGGCCGTGCTCGCGGGCCGCCTGGAACACCCGGCGGGTCTGGGCCGGCGTGAAGCCGATGCCCTCGCAGAAGGCGTCGACCGCGTCGGCCAGGCCCTCGGCGGCGACGGCGGGGATCATCTGGTAGCAGACGTGGTCGATGTAATCGTCGGGCGCGTCGGCATATTCCGGCGGCAGGGCGTGGGCGCCGAGGAAGGTGGTGGTCACCGACACCTGGCGGACGTCGGCCAGGGCGCGGGCGGCGCGCAGGCTCTTCAGCTCGTCGTCCAGCGACAGACCGTAGCCGGACTTGATCTCGATGGTGGTCAGGCCCTCGGCGATCAGGGCGTCCAGACGGGGCAGGGCGGAGGCGACCAGCTCGGCGCGGGAGGCGGCGCGGGTGGCCTTCATGGTCGAGACGATGCCGCCGCCGGCACGGGCGATCTCCTCGTAGCTGGCGCCGGCCAGCCGCAGCTCGAACTCGTGGGCGCGGTCGCCGCCGAACACCAGGTGAGTGTGGGGATCGATCAGACCGGGCGTGATCCAGCGGCCTTCGCAGTCGATCATCTGCAGCGCCTCGAAGACGGGCGCGTCGGCGGCGGGGCCGGCATAGACGATGCGGCCGGCCGACGCGGCCACGACGCCGTCTTCGACCACGCCGATGCCGGGCCGATCCGTGGCGAAAGTCGCCAGGCGGGCCTTGCTCCACACCCGATCGCAGCGCATGGCCTGGGATCTCCCGACGCCGGTTCGGTCTCTTGCCGACGGCTTCAATATGTATAGACATATTCGCGTGACCCGAGGATTGTCCAGTGACCGACGACGAGTTTCCGTCAGAACCTGAGGCCCCCATCGATCTTGGGGAGCCGATCTACACCCCGCCCCATGAGGTGGAGGCGGCTGCCCAGGCCGCGCCCGAGCGTGATCCCGAGCGCGCCGCCCAGGCGCCGCTGGAGACTGGGCCCGCGACCCTGTGGTTCGAGCAGGCCCTGCTGTCCGACGGCTGGGCCAAGGACGTACGGTTCACGATCACCGACGGCATGATCGCCCGCGTCGACACCGACGCCCCCCGCCAGTCCGGCGAGACGGCCCACGGCCCATGTCTGCCCGGCCTGCCCAACCTGCACAGCCACGCCTTCCAGCGCGCCATGGCCGGCCTGACAGAGGTGCGCGGTCCGACCGGCGACAGCTTCTGGACCTGGCGCGAGCTGATGTACCGCTTCGTCGACCGGCTGGGTCCCGAAGAGGTCCAGGCCGTCGCTGCTCTAGCGTACATGGAGATGCTGGAGACCGGCTCGACCCGCGTCGGCGAGTTCCACTACCTGCATCACGACAAGGACGGTTCGCCCTATGC
>NZ_JBFTZS010000044.1:0-24114 GCF_056406675.1 Caulobacter sp. P1_B12_2
GGGGGATATCCCTTCAGTCCATCACCCCAACCAGGGCGCGATCGCCATCCGCTTGGCCAGGAACGCGATCAGCGCCTCCACGCGCGCCGGGCGGATCGTGCTGGGCGGGGTGACCAGGTGCAGGGCGATGGGCGGCGGGGCCCAGTCGGCCAGGACCTCCTCCAGCAGACCGCTCTTYACGTCCTGCCAGCACAGGAAGTCCGGCTGCATGGCCAGGCCCAGGCCCGCCAGCAGCGAAGGCCGCAGGATGTCGGCGTTGTTGACCCGCAGGGGCGAGGGCACGCTGACGGCGTATTGTCCGTGCTCGGTATGCTGGAACCGCCAGACGTCCTTCGAACGGCCACCCGTGTAGAACAGGCCGCTGTGGGCGGTCAGATCCTTGGGGTGGCCGGGCCGGCCGTGCTTGTCGAAATAGGCCGGCGAGCCGACCAGCATCACGCGCACCGGGCACAGCCGCCGGGCCAGCAGGCTGGAATCCTCCAGGGCCGAGATTCGCAGGGCCAGGTCGAAGCCCTCCTCGACGATGTCGACCAGTTGGTCCGACAGCGACAGCTCGACCGACACCTCCGGATAGAGGGCGAAGAACTCGGRCAGGGCGGGACCCAGGTGCGCGATGCCGAACGACATCGGCGCCGCCACCCGCACCAGGCCGCGCGGCACGGCCGATTGGGCCGAGGCCTCGGCTTCCAGCGCCTCGCCCGCCTGCAGGATGTGGGCGGCGCGCTCCACCGAGGCCCGGCCGGCCTCGGTCAGCGACAGCCGCCGCGAGGTGCGGTGGAACAGCGTCGTCCCCAGCTTCTGCTCCAGCCGGGTGACGGCCTTGGAGACCGTGGCCTTGGACAGATTCAGCTGCTCGGCCGCCCCGACGAAGGAGCCGATCTCGGCCACCTTGGCGAACACCGCCCAGGCCTCGAAGTCGGGGAGTTTCATTATGTCCATTTCCGAAACGGTTTGTTTCGATCATTTCCATTTCGGATCGCAACGCAAGAGACCATCTTCGCTCCAACAGAGACGGCCCCACCCCATTTTCTCGGGGGCTTCGTCTCCCGGAGACAAGACCATGATCGATGTTCGGACCTTCGACAGCCTGGGCGGCGCCAACCACGGTTGGCTTGACGCCAAGCATCATTTCTCGTTCGCCGACTATCACGACCCCAGCCGCGTCCACCACGGCGCCCTGCGGGTGTGGAACGACGACACCATCGAGGCCGGCACGGGCTTCCCGCCCCACCCGCACGCCGACATGGAGATCATCACCTATGTCCGCGAAGGCGCGATCACCCACCAGGACAGTCTGGGCAATACGGGCCGCACCGAAGCGGGCGACGTCCAGGTGATGAGCGCCGGCACCGGCATCCGTCACTCGGAATACAATCAGGAAAGCACCGCGACCAAGATTTTCCAGATCTGGATCATCCCGAACAAGCGCGGCGAAGGCCCGGCCTGGGGCGCCAAGCCGTTCCCCAAGGGTGATCGCTCGGGCAAGTTCGTGGCCCTGGCCAGCGGTTTCGAAGGCGACGACGACGCCCTGCCGATCCGCACCGACGCCCGCGTCCTGGGCGCCACGCTGAAGGCCGGCGAGATCACCGAGTACGCCATCGGCGCCGACCGCAAGGGCTACCTCGTGCCGTCGACCGGCAAGGTCGAGATCAACGGCATGATCCTGAACACCCGCGATGGCGCCGCCATCCAGGACGAAGCGGTCATCCGCGTGAAAGCCTTGGAAGACGCCGAACTGGTGCTCGTCGACGCCGCCTAACCAAACACCCCAATGGGGACAGGCGCATGCGCCTGTCCCCGCCCATTCCCAACACCCCAAAGGAGGCCGTCATGGCCAAGGTTCTCGTTCTCTACTATTCCGCCTACGGCCACATCGAGACGATGGCCAACGCCGTCGCCGAGGGCGCTCGCGCCGCCGGCGCCACGGTCGACATCAAGCGCGTGCCGGAGCTGGTGCCGCAAGAGATCGCCATCAAGTCGCACTACAAGGTCGATCAGGCCGCCCCGATCGCCACGATCGAGGATCTGGCCAACTATGACGCCATCATCGTCGGCGTCGGCACCCGCTTTGGCCGCATGGCCTCGCAGATGGCCAACTTCCTCGACCAGGCCGGCGGCCTGTGGGCGCGCGGCGCGCTGAACGGCAAGGTCGGCGCGGCCTTCACCTCGTCGGCCACCCAGCACGGCGGCAACGAGACCACCCTGTTCTCGATCATCACCAACCTGCTGCACTTCGGCATGACCATCGTCGGCCTGCCCTACAGCCACCAGGGCCAGATGACGCTCGAGGAAATCACCGGCGGCGCGCCCTACGGCGCCACCACCATCGCCGGCGGCGACGGCTCGCGTCAGCCCAGCCAGCTGGAACTGGACGGCGCCCGCCACCAGGGCGAACTGGTCGCGAAAACGGCGGCCAAGCTGTTCGGCTAGGCTCTAAAGCTCCAGGCCTTCCGCCGCGTCGTTCCCCGCTGACGCCCGGAAGGCCCCCCGCGGCCGGTTCGCCCTCCCCAGAACCGCGCCAACGAGGACCGGCTGGCTCCCTGCCCGGAGCCAGCCGGTTTTCTTTTCCCTCCCTCGCAAGACCGGAACCCCCGCCATGCGCCGTCGTCGCGCCAATATCCTCGCCGAAGCCTGGAAGCTTCTCGTCCTGACGCTCACCGTCCGGATCATCGCCCGCCACGTCCGCGCGGGCCGCGGCCGGGGTCTGGCCGGCTGGCTTTGACGCCCGGCGCCTGGATGGTGGTTCCCTCTACGGGGAGAGGGAAGATGTCACCCCGTCCGGGTCATCTTGAAGATGCCTTGGGCGTTGCCGCTGTCGAAGCGCAGGTCCAGCGTCTCGACACCCGCCTCGTCGACGAAGCGGTCGCGGCTGATGAACTCGTGGAACGAGCCCGGCACGGTGAGCGTGACCTCTCCAGCGTCGGTGAGGAACACGCGCTCCACCGGCTGGGCCTTGAACGCCGTCTGACGCACCCTGCCCGAGGCCGAGACCTCGACGGATTCTTTCACCGGCCGGCCCAGGGCCTTCTGGGCGTCGGCCACGGCCTCGACGTCGGGGACCCGATCGGTGGCGTGGTTGAACGACTGGCCCTCGGTGGCGATCCAGGCGGCCTCGGCCGACTCGGCCAACAGCGCCTTGTAGTGCTCCAGGCGCAGAGCGCCATGGGTGCGCTCGAAGGCGGCGACGACCTGGGGCAGGGCGGCGCGGGCGGCGTCCAGGTCGCACGATCCCTCGGCGGCGAAGGCGGCCAGGGCGCGCTGGGCCTCGATGCCCAAGGCGTCGGCCGTCGTGTCGAACACCGCGTGGGCGATCACCTGGAAGGCGGGTGAAAAGCGCGTCACGTGCAGTTCGCTGACGAAGAACTGCGGAATCGCCTCGGGCAGGTCGGCATGGGCGTAGGCCCGCCCGGTCATCTTGAGGCGGTCCAGCGGATAGAGGTCGGCCAGGACGTAGCCGAGGGGCTCCAGGATCCGCGCGAAGGCCAGGTGGCCGGCGGGCAGGGCTCCGGTGGGGCCGGCGCCGAGGTCGCCCTCACCGAAATGAATCGTGCGCAGGGCGCCGTGGTCGAACAGCAGCTTGCGGCCCGCCGCCCGGCGTTCCGACACATAGGCTGCGCCCAGCGGCACGCGGCCCATGATGTCGTGGAACAGCACCGCGTTCAGGGCCATGGCGAACACCGCGCGCGACACCGGGCCGTCGGCTGGAGCGGTCAGGGCGGGATCGATGTCCAGCACGTCGAGGATCGTGGCGGCGGCCTTCTGGCCGACGGCCGAGGCGACGAGGGTGGAGAGGTGGCTCATGGAAAGTCCTGGAGTGTTGAAGCTCAACTTGATCCGCTCATCCCGGCATTCGCCGGGATGAGCGGTTTTGGGGGGATGTCAGACGTCGAACGTGACCCCCTGCGCCAACGGCAGGGTGGTCCCGTAGTTCACGGTGTTGGTGGTGCGGCGCATGTAGGTCTTCCAGCTGTCGGAGCCGGCTTCGCGGCCGCCGCCGGTCTCCTTCTCGCCGCCGAACGCCCCGCCGATCTCGGCGCCCGAGGGGCCGATATTGACGTTGGCGATCCCGCAGTCGCTGCCCTCGCCCGAGACGAACAGCTCGGCCTCGCGGACATTGAGCGTGAAGATCGACGACGACAGGCCCTGGGCCACGTCGTTCTGGGCGGCGATGGCGTCGGCCAGCTCGGCGTAGCGCATCACGTAGAGGATCGGGGCGAAGGTCTCGTGCTTGACGATGTCGGCCTGCTCGTTGATCTCGACCAGGGCGGGTGACACGTAGAAGGCGTCCGGTCCGGCGACCTCGACGCGGTCGCCGCCGATCACCCGGCCGCCGGCCGCGCGGGCCGCTTCCAGCGCCGACTGCATGGCGTCGAACGCGGCCTTGTCGATCAGCGGGCCGACCAGAACCCCCGCCGCGCGCGGATCGCCGACCGGCACCGAGGGGTAGGCGCTCTTCAGCCGGCCGACGAAGGCGTCATAGACGCTGTCGTGCACGAACAGCCGGCGCAGGGTGGTGCAGCGCTGGCCCGCCGTGCCCATGGCCGCGAAGGCCACCCCGCGCAGGGTCAGGTCCAGGTCCGCCGAGGGCGCGACGATGGCGGCGTTGTTGCCGCCCAGCTCCAGCAGGGCGCGGGCGAAGCGGGCGGCCAGTTTCGGCCCCACCGTCCGGCCCATGGCCGTCGAGCCGGTGGCCGAGACCAGCGGGACCTTCGGATGGTCGACCAGGGCCTCGCCGACCGCGCGGCCGCCGATCAGCAGCACCGAGAGGTTGGCGGGGGCGTCCGGACCGAACCGGGCGGCGGCGCGCTCGAAAAGCGCTTGGGTCGCCAGGGCCACCAGCGGGGTCTTCTCCGACGGCTTCCACACCACGGCGTCGCCGCAGACGAAGGCCAGGGCCGCGTTCCACGACCAGACGGCGACCGGGAAGTTGAAGGCGCTGATCACGCCCACCACGCCCAGCGGGTGCCAGGTCTCCATCATCCGGTGGGCCGGACGCTCGGTGGCGATGGTCAGGCCGAACAGCTGGCGCGACAGGCCCACGGCGTAGTCGCAGATGTCGATCATCTCCTGCACCTCGCCCAGGCCCTCGGAGATGACCTTGCCGGCCTCCAGGGTCACCAGGGCGGCGAGGTCCGTCTTGGCCGCGCGCAGCTCCTCGCCCAGCAGCCGGACCAGTTCGCCGCGACGCGGGGCGGGGACCTTGCGCCAGGCCAGATAGGCCGCGTGGGCGGCGTCGATGGCGGCGGCGGCCTGGGCGGGGGTGTGCTCGGTCAGCTCGGCCAGGACCTCGCCGGTGACGGGCGAGCGCGCGGCCAGGGTCCCGCCGTCGAGGGCGGCGGTGACGCCGAGGCGTTGCAGCAGTTCGCGGGCTTCGGCGACGGCGGAGGGCAGGGTGGTCATGGGCAGTCCTGGCAATCTGATCTTGTTTTCGATCCGCTCATCCCGGCGAACGCCAGGACCCAGATCCTTTGGCGGTGTGTCGGGCTGGATGGGCTCTGAGCTCGAGGAGCCCGCCTCAAAGCCATTCCAGCTGGGTCCCGGCATTCGCCGGGATGAGCGGTTGAAGTAAAGAGGGCATATCTCAATTGGCCCTCGGCGGTCCCAGGCGAACCGCCGCCGACCCCGTCCCGAACGCCGCCGCCACGGCCGCCGAATAGTCCTGCACCAGTCGGGGCGTGAACCGGTCATAGGCGTCCTGGAACGCTCGCCCCAGGCCGTGCTCGCCGCTGAAGCTGGCGTCGAAGCCGTCGACGGCCAAGGTCAGCACCGCCTCGCGCAGGGCCGCGCGGCGGGCGGGATCGGCGGACCCGACCAGGTTGAAATGCACCCCGCCGTCGGCCACGTGGCCGAAGTCGCACAGGGCGTAGTCGGGGAAGTCGGCCTCCAGCATCAGCACCGCCTCGCGGCGGAAGCGGGCCAGGTCGCGACGGTGGAACGACAGGTCGAAGCCGACCACCGGACCGCTGGCGCGCAGGCCTTCCGACAACGAATGGCGCAGGGCCCACATCTTCTCGGCCGGACCGAACAGGGCGTCGGCCAGCGGGCTGTCGTCGTGTTCCAGAAGCTGACCGGCGATCTGCTGCAGCACCTCGTCCAGGCTGGCCTCGCCCTCGCGCGGGCTCCAGCTGCGGGTCAGCTCGACCAGCACGGCGTAGTCGGGGACTCCGCCGGCGAACGGGTTGGAGAGCGACGGCACATGCTGGATCGCCCGGCTCATGGCGGCCTTCGACATGCCCTCGAAGGCGGTCAGGGTCGATCCGGCCTCGGCTTCGAAGGCCCGCAGCAGCGGCAGGACGGCCTCGGCGTCGCGCGGGATCAACAGGGCGGCGGCGGCCTGGCGCGGGCGGTGGTGCACCTCGACGGTGACCTGGGTGATGATCCCCAGCGCGCCGCAGCCGCCGACGAACAGCTGGCGCAGGGCCAGGGCGGCGTTGTCCTTGCGCAGGCCGTGGGACAGCGTGAGCTGCGTGCCCGCCGCGTCGGCCAGCACCACTTCCAGGCCCAGCACGTGCCGGCGCATGTCGCCATAGCGCAGGAACCGCGCCCCGCCGGTGTTGGTGGCCGCCATGCCGCCCAGGCTGGGATCGGCGCCCAGGTCGATGGGCAGGAACAGGCCGTGCGGCTCCAGCGCCGTGTTCAGGGCCGACAGTCGGACGCCCGCGCCCACGGTGGCCGTGCGGTCGGCGGCGTCGATCTCCAGCGGCGCGGTCAGGCGGTCCAGCGACAGCACGATGTGGGTCCCGCCGGCGTCCGGCGTCGAGCCCTCGGCCAGGCCGGTGTTGGCGCCCTGGGGCACGAAGGCCAGGTCGTGGCGCACGCAATAGCCGACCACGGCCGAGACCTGGGCGGTGGTGGCCGGACGCACGACCGCCGCCGCCACGCCGCCGGTGTAGCGGGCCGGGGTCTCGTAGGCGGCGCGGTCGGCGGCGTCGACGATCAGGCCGGCGGGTCCGACGATCGCGGCGAGGGCCTCTTGGTGGGCGTTGTCCAGCACGAGCAGTAAAACTCCAGGGGCGGACATCATCCCCGCCGTTTCGTCGAATCCTAGTGGCGCGATCGTCGGTTCGCCGCCTGAGTTTCGGCGATACGTAGGGATGCTTAGACGAAATGCCTATCGACCCCATCGATCAAAAGCTGATCGCCGCGCTGAAGGACAACGGCCGAGCCTCGACCGCCGACCTGGCCCGGCGGGTGGGCCGCTCGCGCACCACGGTGCAGAGCCGGATCGAGCGGCTGGAGCGCGACGGGGTGATCCTGGGCTATGGCGCGCGCCTGGCGCCCGACCTCGAGCACKGGGCGGTGCGGGTGCACGTGATGATCAAGATCGGCCCCAAGGAGGCCCGCGCCGTCGAGGCGGCGCTGCGCGCCATCCCCCAGGTGCGGCTGCTGCACTCGGTCAGCGGCGACTACGACATGATCGCCTTCGCCGCCACGGCCACCGTCGCCGAGATGGACGAGGTGCTGGACAGGATCGGTCATGTGGCCGGCGTGGAGCGCACGACGTCATCAATCATCCTGTCGACCAAGTTCGACCGCTGACCCCGCTTGCGTGAAGCCGGCGGCGATGGACAATCGCCCGTCCGACCCTGTTCCCGTTTCGTGTGCGTCTCGCCTTCCCTCGTCAGACCGAATGGAGAAGACATGCCCAAGAAATATACGGCCCAGTGCGCCTGCGGCGCGGTGAAGTTCCAGTTCGACACCGACCCCGCCTTCATCGCCAACTGCCATTGCAACGACTGCAAGCGGGCTTCGGGCGGCGAGATGGCGACGTTCTTCGGCGTGCCGGCCGACGATTTCGAGCTGCTCAGCGGCCAGCCCAAGGCGTTCCACTACGTCGCCAATTCCGGCAAGGGGCTGGACCGCAACTTCTGCCCGGAGTGCGGCTCGCGGGTGTTCACCGACAATCTCGAGACGTTTCCGGGAACGGTCTTCGTCCAGCTGGGCAGCCTGGACCGGCCGGACCTGATCGCGCCGATGCTTGAGATGTTCGACATGCGCCGGCTGAAGTGGGTCAAGCCCCTGGACCTGCCGCAGTACGACGCCATGCCGAGCTGAAGGGGGCTTGTGGTCACTCCCCAAAACGCCCGTCATACCGGAACCACGGCCGGGCGAGGCGCCGCAGGTCATGCTCGGGCGCCGCGAACCAGGCCTCGTCGTCCGGGTCTCTTCGCAGGGCGCCGGCAAGCCGGAAGAGCGGGGTCATCGGGCCAGAATGCCAGCCCCGCCCCGAAATGTCAGCGCAAGCGCGTTCTCCCGCGGATCAGCGAGCCGCGCCCGATGTCGTGACCACCGGCTTCGGCGGCCACAGGTCCTCGGGGCCGTAGGTGATGACGCGGCCGACAGCGTCGATGGCGGCGTGGACGTCGGCTCTGGCGCGCAGCTCGGCGCGGCGCTGTCGAAGCGTCACGTCCAGCGGAAGCGGCGAGGGGCGCAGCGGCATGACCTGCAGGCCAGAGAGCGCGAGGTTGCGCTGGACGGGACTTTGCAGTCGCTCGATCAGCATCGCGGCGGCGCCGTCCATGTCTCCTCGGCACAGCAAGGCGTCTTCCAGTTGCCGCTTGGCCTCCAGCTTCAGGTCGCGCAACCGCCGCAGCGCCTCGTCGGCGGTCTTCAGATCGCCGAGCAGGGTCGCCGAGCAAGCGGTGATCCGCAGGCCAACGGCCTTGCCATACGGGCTGACACGGTCGTCGCGCACCGAGTTCACCGTCGCTAGCGCGGCCTTGAGGCGGCCCATGTTCATCTGCTGGGCGGCGAGGTTGAGGGTCTGGTTGACGTTCGCCTTGCCTTTCTCCGGCACTCGGGCCGCGGTCTCCAGGGCCTCGAGCGCCTCGGCGTCGYGGCCCAGCGACCCGAGCGCGAGGTTCTTGAGATTGATCGTCCAGCCCAGCCGGCTGTCGATGTCCTCGAAGGCGCGGGGATCCTTCTGGGCGCGGGCGATGGCCGCTTCGACGACGGCCAGGGCCTCCTCGCCGCGATTCAGGTCCAGCAGGGCGCTGGTTCGCGCGTCGACGCCGGACAGCAAGCCCGGGTGGGCGGGGTGCAGGGCATCTATCGCGGCCAGCTGCCGCAGGGCGGCGGGCTTGGGGTCCAACAGGCCGGGGTCGGCGGCCGAAAGCGCGTCGAAGCGCTTATCGGCGCGCATCGCGACCAGGACGTCGGGGTTGTTGATCTTCCGCGTGATCTCGATCGCCTGGGCCGTCCGGCCTTGGCGCAGCAGACCCTCGACCTGGATCTGCCGCATGCCGTCCAGTTCGACGAACGGCGCGACGAACGGGTCGCTGGGCGTCCAGTGGGTCAGCAGGGCGTCGACGAAATCGAACGTCAGCGCCTGGTCGGTCTCGAGCTTGGCGCTATCCAGCCAGCGCCCGATCTCCTCGTCGGAAAAGAGGGCCAGACCGTCGGGGAAGCGCCGAGCGATGACGGCGATGCTCTTGAGGCCGTCGGCCATGTCGCCGCTGGAGCGGGCGATCCGGACGCGTATCCGCCAATCATAGGCGTCGGCTTCCGGAAAGGCGGTGGCTTTCTCGATCGCCGTCCGCGCCTTGGGCCAGTCACGGGCTTCCCCGGCGGCTCCGGCCATCAGAAGCCAGGTCGCATGGCGCAGCTCGCTCGTGGCGGACTGGAAGGCCGGCTTGGCGGTCAGGGTTTCCAGCACCGCATAGGCCTGGACGTACTCCTGACGCTGGATGTGATCGTTCGCCTCTCCGAAGGCGAGGAGCAGGCCTTCGTCCACGGGCGAGGTCGCCGAGGCGGGCAGCCGAGGTTGCGTGTCGCGCGCGACGGCCGGGCTGGCCAGCGCCAGGATCGCGGCGAACGCCGCCGCGTAAAGAATAGTCCGCATGGATCGCCCCCGATACGCCACGTGACCGTTCTGCCCGGCGCGGCTTTGGCGAGCAAGGGGGTGATGGCGGTGGGGCATCCGGGCTGGCGGACGTCCAGGGCGCGATGCTCCGTGGGGCCGCGACTGCGGAGTCCCCGGGGCCGGTTCTCAGGTCCGCGCTGGATGTTTCGAGGGAGCGTCCACGGACAGACTTGAGCGGCGCGCGAGATTCGGCGCGACGCCTAGACTGACGGGAGCGCGCCCATCTCGATCTTCCTCCAAGCCCTGGCCCTGACCATCGGCGGGCTGTTTCCGATCATGAACCCGTTCAGCACCGCGCCCCTGTACGTGTCGCTGACGGCCGGCTTCGATGCGGGCAAGCGCAAGCGGCAGGCCGTCATGGCCTGCGTCTACGCCTTCGCGATCCTGGCGACCTTCCTGGTGCTGGGTTCGGCGATCGTCGAGTTCTTCGGCATCTCGATCGCGGGTATCCGCGCGGCCGGCGGTCTGATCATCCTGAGCGTCGGGTTCGGCATGCTGTTCCCGCCCGCCTCGCCGCCGACCGCGCAGAGCGTCGCCGACCAGAGCAAGCAACAGGAGCTGGACGTGGCCTTCACCCCGCTGGCCATGCCCAGCCTGGCCGGGCCGGGGTCGATCTCGGTGGTGCTCAGCGCCGCGGCCCAGATCCGCGCCAACCACCCGCAGAACTGGGAGATCATCTATGTCGGGGTGATCGTGGGCATGGCCGCGACCCTGGTCATCGCCTTCATCATCCTGCGGGCCGCCGAGATGATGGTCCGCTTCCTGGGCAAGGGCGGCATGGACGCCATGACGCGGATCTTCGGCTTCCTGCTGATCTGCATCGGCATGCAGTTCCTGCTGACGGGCGTCGGCGACTTCTACGGCCTGCGCAGGGGCTAGGTGGAAGYCCGTTCCACCAGGTCGTAGGCTTCGAGGACATCCGTGGGCGCGACAACCTCGGGAAAGCGGCGCAGGGCGTCGAGCAGCAGGTCGAGCGCGCGGGCGGTCATCCGGTTGATCGGCTGATGCACCGTGGTCAGGGGCGGCCAGACCCGGGTGGCCAGCAGGGTGTCGTCGAACCCCGTCACCGCCAGGTCGCGGGGCAGGGTCAGGCCGCGCCGGTGCGCGGTCCACAGCGCGGCGGCGGCCATGTCGTCATTGGCCGCGACGATGGCGTCGGGCGGCTCGGGCAGGTCCAGCAACTGCTCGGCGGCGTCCAGGCCCGACTCGAAGGTGAAGCGGCCCTCGATGACCAGCTCGTCGGGCAGGGCCAGGCCGTGCGCCGCCAGGGCGTCGCGGCAGCCCTTCAGGCGCTCGACGCCGTCGGAGTGGTCCTGGGGCCCCGCGATTACGGCGATCCGCCGCCGGCCCTTAGCGATCAGCAGCGCCGTCACCGCGCGCGAGGCGGCGCGGTTGTCGATGCGGACCGTGAACATGTCGGGCAGGGGCGCGGCGGTGGCGATGGCGGCGGTGGTCATGTCCAGGGCCTGGAACTCCGCCGAGCCGCTCAGCACCAGGTCGAACGGCGGCAGCAGCAGCAGGGCGTCGGCGCCGGACCTTTGCAGCGAGCGGGCGACGTCGAGGGCATGCTCGGGCGAGGCGGCCTTGCGGGCGATCAGCTGCAGGCCCCGCTCGGCGCTGGCCACGGCGGCGGCCGCCAGGGTGGTGTCGATGAACATGCTGTCGACGCCGGCGTACAGCAGGCCGATCCGGGCCGGGGTCGCGCCGACCAGCCGCCGCGCGGCGGAATTGGGGACGTAGCCCAGCTCGGCGATGGCGGCGAGCACGCGGTCGCGGGTGTCGCGGCTGAACTTGCCGGTGCTGTTGAAGACGTTCGACACCGTCATGGCCGAGACGCCGGCGTGGGCGGCCACTTCCTTGATCGTGACCCTGGCGCCGTCGCGGGATCGTTTGGAGCGATGCATCGTGGTTGATCTCTCCGGCCGGTGCGTGCGAAAGCAGCTCAGGCCATCCTCAAAGCCTGCTTAAAGCGACTTGTGGTTTAACGATAAACCCAGCAACGCTTCGACGCGACCTCATTCGGTCCTGTCAGCAGATTTGGCCCAGACCGCTCATGACTTCATCCGCCGCGACCTCGACCGACGCGATCGCCCCCGCGAAGAACCACTACGTCATCCTGGACGGGCTGCGCGGCGTCGCGTCGCTGATGGTGGTCGTCTTCCATCTGTTCGAGGCCTATTCGGGCGGCAGTCCGCACAGGCAGATCATCAATCACGGCTATCTGGCGGTGGACTTCTTCTTCCTGCTGTCGGGCTTCGTGATCGCCTACGCCTATGACGACCGCTGGGCGGGCATGGGGCAGTGGGACTTCTACAAGCGCCGCCTGGTCCGGCTGCAGCCGATGATCATCATGGGCGGCCTGATCGGCGCGGCCCTGGTCGGCTTCCAGCACTTCTCGATCTTCCCCAAGCTGGAGGCGGTCACGGTCTGGCAGATCGTCGGGGTGACGCTGCTGGGGTTCCTGATGATCCCGATGACGCCGTCGACCGAGATCCGGGGCTGGGGCGAGATCTATCCGCTGAACGGGCCGGCCTGGTCGCTGTTCTACGAGTACCTGGCCAACATCCTCTACGCCGTGGGCGTGCGGAAGCTGTCCAACCGCTGGCTCGGCGTCATCGTCGCCCTGTCGGCCCTGGCGCTGGTTCACCTGCTGGTCTTCGGCCCCCGGGGCGACGTGATCGGGGGATGGGCGCTGGACGCCAACGGGATCCGCATCGGCCTGACCCGCGTGCTGTTCCCGTTCTTCGCGGGCGTGCTGCTGATGCGGCTGGGCAAGCGGATCAAGGTCCCCAACGCCTTCGGCGTGTGCAGCCTGCTGCTGATCGTGGCCCTGGCCCTGCCCAGGTTCGGCGGCCCGGAGCGGCTGTGGGTCAACGGCCTCTACGAGGCGGTGTGCGTGATCGTGCTGTTCCCGCTGATCGTGGCCATCGGGGCCGGCGAGAAGAGCGTGGACGGGGTGTCGGTGCGGACCGCCCGCTTCTTCGGCGACCTGTCGTATCCGCTCTACATCACCCACTATCCGCTGATCTACATCTACACCGGCTGGGTCGTGGACAAGAAGGTCCCGGCGGCCCAGGGCGCGCTGGTCGGGGCCGGCGTGTTCGTGGCCGCCGTGGCGATCGCCTATGCCTGCCTCAAGCTCTACGACGAGCCGGCGCGGCGCTGGCTGGCGGGCAAGCTCCTGGCCCGGACCCGCGACAAAATGCCGGAGTCGCCCCCGCGTTAAGCCTTGGGGAAACGATGCTGCGATTAATCGTACAGCCTAGGTTGGGGAGCTTTCCTGCTTGAGCAGGGAAGCGGGGGTGCGTTTTTGCAGATACCGACGGATCTCGCGGCGGCCACGGGCGCGCGCAAACCGTGGCTGGGCTACGCCAACATCCGGCTCGAGGCGGCGATCTTCCTGCTGGTGGCCGTGTCGTTCGCCGCGGTGCTGGGCAAGAGCGCCATCACCAACCAGACCCTGGTCCTGTCGCCGCAATCGGGCCGGTTCGCCGGCTACAGCTATGCCGACGCCGAGAGCGGCGGCGCGTCGAGCATCGCCGTCGATCCGCTCAAGCCCCTGTCCTGGTCGTGCCAGATCCGGGAGGGCGCGGCCTATCCCTATTGCGGATACGGCCTGCAGATGGATCTGGAGCGCAAGGCCGAGGGGCTGGACTTCTCGCACTTCCAGACGGTCACCTTGCGCTTTTCCTATCGGGGCGACAGCGACCGTCTGAAGCTGGTCGTCAAGACCTCGCCGGCCCCGACCGTCCGGAGCAGGCTCCAGGGCCAGTTCATGCCCCTGGCGACCGACATCCCCGTCGTCCAGGGCCGCAACGAGGTCCGCCTGCCGCTCAGTCGCCTGGCGACGGAGCCATGGTGGGCGGCCAGCCACGGCCTGTCGGCGGCAGAGGCCGCGCCGGTGCTCAAGCAGGTCCACGCCATCGCCGTCGCCACCAGCGGCGCCGAACCGGGCCAGCGGCTGGACGTGTCGATCGACGAGGTGACCTTCGAGGGCTCGTACCTTTCGACCGAGGCCTTCTACCTGATCATCCTGGGCGTCTGGCTGGTGCTGTCAGCCGGCTTCCTGGTCTTCCGCGTCCTGCGGATGCGGGGCGACTACGAGGCGCGGCGGCGGCGCCAGGCGGAGGAGGCGCGGCTGCTGGCCGACGCCCACGCCGCCGCCGAGGCGGCCAGCAACGCCAAGTCGCGGTTCCTGGGAAACATGAGCCACGAACTGCGCACGCCGCTGAACGCCGTCATCGGCTACGCCTACTGGCTCAATCGCACCGAACTGAACGCCAAGCAGCGCGCGGCGGTCAAGGCCGTCCAGGCCAGCGGCGACCACCTGCTGGCCGTCATCAGCGACATCCTGGACGTCGCCAAGATCGAGGCCGGCGGGTTCAGCCTGCTGGCAGCGCCCTTCGATCTGCACGACTGCGTGACCGGCGTGGGCGAGATGCTCCACCTGCGGGCCGAGGAGAAGGGGCTGGACTTCGCCGTCGGCCTCGCGCCGGACGTCCCGCGCAGGATCCAGGCCGACGAGAAGCGCCTGCGGCAAGTGCTGATCAACCTGGTCGGCAACGCGATCAAGTTCACCGCCAGGGGCCGGGTCGGACTGCGGGTCAGCGTCGTCGATGTGACCGGCGCAACGGCAAGGCTGCGCTTCGTCGTCGATGACACCGGTGTCGGCATTCCGGCGGATCAGCTGGAAAGCATCTTCCGCCCGTTCGAGCAGGCGGGCGACGCGACCAGCCGCAACGAGGGCGCCGGCCTGGGCCTGAGCATCAGCCGGCAGATCGTTGCCCTGATGCAGGGCGACCTCCACGTCGAGAGCGTCCCGGACCAGGGCAGCCGCTTCACGGCCGAGATCACGGTTCCGGTCGTCGAGGGCGATCTGGACGAGACGGCTCCGAGGGTTCGGCGTTTGGTGACGCCCTAGGGGCCGGCCCTGTTTCGGGCTCCAGAAACGGTTGTCATCCCGGACAAGGCCCGAAGGGCCGCCGATCCGGGACCGCCGGAAGCTCCGAGTTCACGCGTCGGTCCCCGGATACTCGCGCTGCGCGCTTGTCCGGGATGACAAGAGATGGAGCGGTGGCGAACACCGTTCGCCCCGCTTGACTCACCCATTACCTGTGTGGCACACAGTGTATGCCACACACCAAGCGGCGCACACCATGTGACGTACACCATGCCCACGGACACCGACATTTTCGAAACCCTGCGCCAGGAGCTTCGGCGCGGAACCCTGATCCTGGCCGTGCTGGCCCAGCTGAAGGTCGAGCGCTACGGCTACAGCCTGCGCCAGGCCCTGGCCGAGGTTGGTCTGGAGATCGACGAAGGCGCCCTCTACCCGATGCTGCGACGCCTCGAGGGCCAGGGTCTGCTGACCAGCGAGTGGCGCGAGGAAGACAAGCGCAAGAAGCGTTTTTACCGCCTGTCGTCCGAGGGCGAGGCCGTGCTGGCCCGCCTGTCCGCCGAGTGGCGGGCGATGAACGACACCCTGCAAAACCTGATCTGAGGAAGGGGCCAATCATGGACCTGCTTGATCGCTATCTGGCCGCCGTCGCGGCCCTGCTGCCCAAGGCCCAGCGCGAAGACATCGTCGCCGAGCTGCGCGACACCCTGCTGAACCGCATGGAGGAGAAGGAGGCCGAACTGGGCCGGCCCCTGAACGCCAAGGAGCGCGAGGCCGTGCTCAAGGCGTTCGGCCATCCGATCGCGGTGGCGGGCCGGTTCGGCCCGACCCAGTCGCTGATCGGGCCCGAGCTCTATCCCTTCTACGTCTTCGGGGTGAAGGTGCTGCTGGTGGTGGCGGCGGTGGTCTCGGTGATCCCGCTCGTCATCTCGACGGTCACCGACCCCGGCTCCGCCAGCAATCCGGCGCGGTTCCTGTCCAGCTTCATCAACACCGGCTTGACGATGATCGGCATCGCCACGGTGCTGGGCGTGGCGTTCGAGCGCGGCTGGATCCCACGCGCCGGCTTCGCCGACTGGAAGGTCGCCGACCTGCCGGTCCTGGACTCTCTGAGCCCGGGCAAGACAGGTCTCTTCCACAGGAGCGTGTCGCAGCGGCGCTTCGAGGCCTTGCTGGAGGTGATCCTCATCGCGCTGTTCATGCTGTGGTGGACGGACGTGGTTCCCGCGCCGTGGACCAACCAACTGGCGGGCCGCGACATGGTCCTGCAGCCGGCGCCGATCTGGGCGGCGCTGTACTGGCCGATCCTGGCCTGGGCGGGCGCCCAGCTGCTGGGCAGCCTGATCGGCCTGTTGCGTCCCGGCTGGGTGCGGGCGCGGGCGGCGATGGACGTCGCCTGCGGCGCGGCCGGCCTGGCGCTGGCCGGGGTCCTGTGGAAAGCCGGACAGCTGGTCGTGGTCGCGACGCGGGGCGGGAGCGGCGCGAGCGCCGAGCAGATCGCCGGCCTGCAGGAATCCCTCGACCTCAGCTTCCACCTGACCGCGACCGTGATGATGGTGGTGCTTACGGTTAAGATCGCGGTCGACCTGTGGCGTCTTTTCAGGGGCGATCGGCCCCTGGTTTCGGCGGTCGCCTAGGGAGATTCCCTAGGTCAAGGCGGCGTTCGCGGCGGCTTCTCGCGGGGCCGTCGACGACCGTCTCGACGACCGCCCCAAGGCGCTGGACGCCACGGCCGCGGGCCGCGCGGTTAACGCCCGCGCAACCCATAGTGAAAACCCCCGCAGAGCAGACCTTATGTCCTCCTGGACAATTCTAGATCTCGCTAGAGTAACCACGTCATGCCAGCCGGGTACCGTTGAGAGCGACCCGACGGAAGTCTATCCCAAGCGGTGAATATTCGTCTCCTGGGGGAAATTCGGGACTGTCGCGTTTTTTCGTTAGAATCAAAGAATTAACCATTCCATCTGTCGCGCGTGGAACCAAAATTCAGGCTGCGGCGCCAGGTGCGCTTGCGACTCGTGGTCGGATGCGTCATAAGGCGGTCATAAGTAGGACTTCGGCCACTATCGTGAACCGGCCGAGCCTCCGCTTTCAGAGCTGCCCGACAGTATTTTTTCCGGGTTTCTGAGGGCGTTTTTGTCGGGGGGCGGTCCGCCCTCGCCGCGCAGGACACGAGTTTTGTTTATCAAGTCGCAGACGTGCGCAGACGCGCGCGCGCTGATCGGCGCCGTATTGGTTGGAGCCGCCACCGGTGTGGCGCTCGGCGGCGTTTACCTTGCGGGGGGCATGGCCCAAGCCGCTAGTCAGCACGCTCGCGTATCTCGCCTGGCCGACGGCGCCGAGGGGAACTTCTCCGACGCGGCGCTGTATCAGGCCGCGTCTCGCATGGACGCCAGCGCTCTCGCGATCGCCCGCCGCCATGATCCCTACACCGTGGCCGGCGGCGCCCAGCGCGATCGGCAGTCGGCGCTCTTGGTCGAGCGTCTCGAGCAGCGCCAGCAGTCCGGCGCCGGATCCCAGCCCCTTCTGCTGCGCGCCAGCTTCGGCGGCCCGTTCAATCCGGCCGTCGCGCCGTTCCGCCTGACCAACGCCCTGGAAAGCTCGCGTGAACTCGAGTGCCTTTCCGAAGCGGTCTATTACGAGGCCCGCGGCGAGACGCCGGGCGGCCAGGCCGCCGTGGCTCAAGTCGTTCTAAATCGCGTCCGCCATCCTTCGTTCCCCAAGTCGATCTGCGGCGTGGTGTTCCAGGGCGCCGCCGCGCATCGCGGCTGCCAGTTCAGCTTCGCCTGCGACGGCTCGATGCGCCGCGCGCGCGAGACCGGCGCCTGGAAGCGCGCCCAGAAGGTCGCCACCCGCGCGCTGTCGGGCGCGGTGATGTCCGAGGTCGGCGCCGCCACCCACTTCCACACCACCGGCGTCGCGCCGGGCTGGGGTCCGCGCCTGCTGCGCGTCGCCCAGGTGGGCATGCACGTGTTCTACCGCTTCGGCGGTCGCTCGGGCGCGCCGGACGCCTTCAGCCGCACGCCGCGTCCGTCGACGGCCGACGACCTGCCCAACGTGACCCTGGCCAGCCTGCCGACCGGCGCGAYGGCGGACGGCAAGTCCGCCCCGATTCAGCTGGCCAGCGCCGTGGTGATCTCTTCGCCCGACAAGCCGGCCACGGTTTCGGGCGGCATGGGCGGCCCGCTGGGCGCGAGCTCCGAGCCCGCCTCGGCCCCGGCCATGCACCCGACCAAGACCTCCGGCTCGAACGATGCGGTCAAGGCTGCTGCAGGATYGGCCGCGACCGGAGCTGCTTCCTAAGCGCTCCGGGCATGTGGTTGGCGGCGAAGCGCATCTGCTTGGCCCGCTTGCCCACGAAATAATGCAGTTCCTTCCCGTGGACGGCCCGCCAGATCACCTCGGCGGCGTCTTCCACGGGATAGACCGGCAGGCCGCCGCCCCGCAGGGTGTCGGCCATGTTCTGGTTGCTGCCCGGCGCCCCGGCGGTCAGGATCGGCGTGTCGACGAACCACGGCATCACGCAGGCGACGCTGACGCCGTATGGCTTCCACTCGACGTCCAGCGCTTCCGACAGACCCCGCACCGCGAACTTGGTGGCCGAATAGACCGCCAGGCTGGGCGAGCCGTACAGGCCCGCGCAGGACGAGATGTTGATCAGCCGCGAGCCCGGCGTGGCCTTCAGCCAGGGCAGGGCGGCGCGCGCGCCGCTGATCACGCCCTTGATGTTGATGTCCAGCTGCAGGTCGACGTCGGCGTCCTCGTGGCTGTCGAACGGCCCGAACTTGGCGACCCCGGCGTTGTTGAGCAGCACGTCCAGGCGGCCGTCGGTCAGCTTGGCGAAGTCGGCCAGCACCGCGCGCCAGGCGCTGCGGTCGCGCACGTCCAGCCGGAAGATCGCGCCGCTGTCCGGACCGATCGCGACCAGGGCGGTCTTCAGGCCGGTCATGTCGATGTCGGACAGGCCCACGAACCAGCCCTCGGCGGCGAAGCGCTTGGCGCTGGCCAGGCCGATGCCGCTGGCGGCTCCCGTGATGAAGACGGCCTTGCGGCCTCCCGCGCTGCTCATGGCGTCCCTCCCGTTTTTGTTTGTTATCGCTGATCAGAAACCCGGGAGGGCGTTGCGGTCAAGTCAGGGGTGAGGTGGGGACACGCGACGAGCGCATGTCCCCTGTCTCGGCCCTAGTCCGTCTGGTCGTCGATCTCGGCGTCGGGGGCGTTCTTCTTGAGCGACGCGATGGCGTCCTTGGCCGAGGACTTCGAGCTGTAGCCCTCGGTCCAGAAGATGGTCTCGCTGTTGTAGGTGAAGTAGGCGACGAACTCGCCCGCCTTGTTCTTCTTGATCAGAAACTTGTGGGCCATGGGGATCGCTCCTTGTGCGCTTACAGTGTCGTCAAGTCGACGGGGCAACCTCTGCTCCGCCTGACCGGGCGTCAATCGGGAAGTCCCGTGCTTGCGCTCGTCCCGGGAACGCTCATGTTCCGCGGACGGTTTCCTGACTGCGAGCGCCCATGACCCCTGATCAACGCCTGGACCAACTGTCGCGCGACCTGCTGGCCACGCCCTACGGCAAGCTGACGGAGGTCCAGAAGAGCGTCATCGACCTGATCGCCGCCGAGGCGCCCACGGGGCTGAACAAGGCGCTGCTGGCCGACGACCGCAGCTATTGGGACCGGCTGGCGGACAAGGTCGCGGCGGTGGGCGGTTCGTGGGCCTTCATCGGCGGGTTCTCGTTGTGCCTGGCCCTGTGGATCGGGCTGAACCTGGGCCTGAAGCCCTTTCACCTGTCGTTCGACCCGTACCCCTTCATCTTCCTCAACCTGATCCTGTCGACCGTGGCCGCGATCCAGGCGCCGGTGATCATGATGAGCCAGAACCGCCAGGCGACGAAGGATCGGCTGAACGCCGAGCACGACTATGTCGTCAACCTGCGGGCCGAGCTGGAGATCATGCGCCTGCACGACAAGCTGGACGCCCTGCGCGAGCAGGAGGTGGTCGAGATCCTGCGCTGCAACACCGAGGCGCTCGAGATCCTGAAGGCCCAGGTGGCGCGGATGGCCGATGAGCGCGGCGCGTAACGAAAAGGGGCGCGCCGGCTGACCGGCGCGCCCCTCGTCTTGTCGATCAGGCCAGGCGCTTAGAACGCGAAGCGCGCGCCGACCAGGGCGCCGGGGCCCGTCATGCTCAGCTTCTCTTCCCGTTCGCCCGACGGGCTGGTGGTCTTGATCTTGATCGCGCCGGTGTACTGGTAGCGGCCCTCGGCGAACAGCGAGACGCGCGGCGAGACGGCGAAGCTGGCGCCGGCGATGCCTTGCAGGGTCAGGGCGTCGCCCTTGTCGTCGATCAGGTCGTCGCTGAACTTGACCTGGGCCACGCCGATGCCGGCGCCCAGATACGGCCGCACCGGACCGGCGACCGGGAAGTCGTAATAGCCGTTGATGTCGACGCTGAGGGTCTCGACCTTGCCGTCGGTGGTCCCGATCTTCGTGCCGTTCTGGGTGACGACGGTGTCATTGTTCTGGCTGCGATAGCCCAGGGCGATCTCGGCGCGCCAGGCGCCGCCGACGCTGGAGCCCCAGGCGATGGCGCCCTGGGCGCCGGAATCGACGTCGGTCTTGGCCTTGAAGCCGCCGGCGAAGCCGTAGTCGTAGTCGGTCTTGCCGATGAAGCCGCCGGACACCGAGATGTACTGGCCGCTGCCGGGCGCGGCGGCGACCGGAGCGGACGCGGCGGGCGCCGGACCGGCGGTCTGGGCGGCGGCGCCGCCGGCGAGGGCCAGGGCGGCCACGGCGGTGGCGATGAACAGACGCATGAAGGATTTCCCCCGAAATAGGTACTGGTCCGTGATCGGACAGCGCCCGCGTAGAGGGGTTCACCGGCAGCGTAAATCTGAGGTTGTTCAAGCTTGACCGTTTGTGACGACCTATGGCGCCGATGCAACATGTGGTTGCGAGGCGCGGGCCGCGCGCCGCAGGGCCTGGGGCGGCTGGCCGAACGCCCGCAGGAAGGCGCGGCGCATGCGCTCCTGGTCGCCGAAGCCGGTTTCCAGGGCCACGTCCTCGACCTGCAGAGGCTGGCCGTCGAGCAGGGCGCGCGCCGCCTCCACGCGCAGGCGCTCGATCGCCTTGGCCGGGGTGCTGCCCGTTTCGGCCGCGAACAGCCGGGCGAAGTTGCGGGGGCTCATCGCCGCCCGCTCGGCCAACTGGTCGACGCCGAGGGGCAGGGCCAGGTTCTCGCGCGCCCAGGCCAGCAGGCCGTCGAAGCGTCCGCCGCGCATCTCCAGCAGGGCCGAGAACTGCGACTGGCCGCCGGGGCGGCGGTGATAGACCACCAGCTGCTGGGCGGTGCGGCGGGCGACGTCCTCGCCCAGGTCCGCGCCGATCATCGCCAGGGCCATGTCGATGCCGGCGGTGATGCCGGCCGAGCTCCACAGCGAGCCGTCCTGGACGAAGATCTTGTCGGGCTCCAGCCGCACGGCCGGATAGCGGCGCTGGAAGTCGTGCGAGCGCTGCCAGTGCGTGGTCGCCCGGCGGCCGTCCAGCAGGCCGGCGGCGGCCAGGACATAGGTCCCCGAACAGACGCTGGCGGTGCGGCGGGCGGTGCGGAAGGTCTCGCGGGCGAAGGCCAGTGTCGCCTCGCAGATGGCCGGCGTCCGCGTGCCCTCGCCGCCCGAGACGATCAGCGTGTCCAGCGTCGGGGCGTCGGCGAAGGCCGCGGCGGTCATCGCCACGCCCGAAGAGCTGGCGACGGCCCCCGGGTCGCGGGCGATCAGGTGCAGGCGATAGGCGCCGGGGACGATCCGCCCGGCGATCTCGAACGCCGCGATCGGTCCTGCCGCGTCCAGCAGCTGGAACTGGGGGAAGATCAGGAAGCCGATGTCGCGGGTCATGGGGACGTCCTCGCAAGGCTTGGCGGATATCGAGGGAACTATGTCATTTCGGTCAGACGCTAGGCGGGTGATGCTGCGGCGTCAACTGGAGGGACTCCCCATGCCCCAAGCCGCTCGCGAAAAGCCCGCGCCGTTCCACATCGTGTTCGCCCTGTTTCCCGATGTCACCCATCTGGACTTCACCGGACCGCACCAGATCCTCTGCCGCTTGCCCGGCGCCCAGGTGGTGGTCGCCAGCGAGGCGGGCGGCGAGATCGAGGCCGACGGCCTGGTGTTCGCCCACCTGGCCCGGCTGACCGACATCGAGCACTGCGACCTGCTGTGCGTGCCCGGCGGCTTCGGCACGACCCAGGCGATGGCGGACGAGGCCTTCCTGACCCAGATCCAGCGCCTGGCGGCTGGGGCGCGCTATGTGACCTCGGTCTGCACCGGCTCGCTGCTGCTGGGCGCGGCGGGGCTGCTGCAAGGCAAGCGGGCGGCCTGCCACTGGGCCTGGCGCGACCAGCTGGCCCTGTTCGGCGCGACGCCCGACCCGGCCCGGGTGGTTCGCGACGGCAATGTCTTCACCGGCGGCGGAGTGACGGCGGGCATCGACTTCGCCCTGACCGTGGTGGCCGAGATCGCCGGCGTCGAGACGGCCCAGGCCATCCAGCTGGCGGTGGAATACGCCCCCGCCCCGCCGTTCGACGCCGGCCGTCCCGAGACCGCGCCGCCCGCCGTGCTGGAACGCATCCAGGCGGTCTACGGCCGGGGCATGAACGAGCGCTGGGCGGCGGCGCGCAAGGCCGGAGCGGCGCTGAAGGTGGGCGCATGAGACTGCTGAGCTCGCCCTTCCTGGCGCCGTCATCCCGGGCCTTGGGACCGGGGTCTTTCTGTCCGCCGCAAGTGCGGGAGGAGCGGTTCGCTGGCGAACCGCTTACGTCTCACAGTTCAGCTGAACCAGGGAGCCCGGGCGCAAGGCCCGCGATGACGGCCGAGCGGAAGGAAGCCGCCCTGACTTGATCCGGACACGAACCTGCACCAAAAGGTCTGGGTGCTGGAGAAATCGCGCATGCGTCGGATGAAGTCATTTCTCGTCGTGCTGACCGCGGCGGCGGGCCTGATGGCCGCTCTGCCCGCCTCGGCGCAGGACACGTTCAACTACGGCGTCTGGCGCAATCCCAAGAACAGCGTCCATGTCGAAATCAAGCCCTGCGGCGGCGGTCGCGCCTGCGGCTTCGTGGTCTGGGCCAACGAGGAAGCCAAGGCCGACGCCAAGAAGGGCGGCACGCCCGACCTGGTCGGCCTGCAGTTGCTGCGCGATTTCCAACTGCAGAAGAACGGCAGCTGGAAGGGCAAGGTGTTCGTGCCCGACCTCAACATGAACTTCAACGGCACGGCCGACTTCCCGGACGCCAGCACCATGAAGGCCCGGGGCTGCCTGATCGGCGGCTTCCTGTGCAAGTCGCAGACCTGGCGGCGCGTGGACGTGGTGGCCAGCCGGACGCCGTCGAGCTGATCACCCGCGTCCGTCATTCTCGGACTTGTTCCGAGGACCCCTCTGTCGGCTGAGCTGCCGCTCAAGGTCGTCCGCGACCTCGCCGCTCCACGGATCGCCCTTCTTCGCGGCTGAAGCCGGGGTCCTCGGAACAAGTCCGAGGATGACGGGCGTGGGCGTGACCTACCTTGGATCCAGCTCCGGATAGGCGCGAAAGATCCCTTCGGTGCTGAACGGGATACGGCGCTCCGACTTCAGATAGGCCGCGATGTTGGGCCGTTCCGCCACAGCGTCTCGCACCGCGATCACCCGCCTGATCTTCGGCTCCAGCCGCTTCGTCGCGTGCGGGAAGGCGTAGCGCAGGCCCTCCAGCGCCTGGAACAGCGACAGGTCGGCATAGGTCAGGGTCGCGCCGGTCAGCCAGCCGCCCTTCGGCGCGCGCTCCAGAACGGTCTCGAACCAGCCGAGGTGCTTCTTGATCCGCTGGGTGCGGAATTCCTTGGCCCGCCGCGCGGCCTCGTCCTTCTGGTCCTCGTAGTAGAGGCCCATGCCCACCGGGTGGTGGACGTCGTGGGCCTCGGCGACCAGGTCGGCGATCGTCAGCTGCAGCTGATTGACCCACAGCCGCCCGGCTTCGGCCTTGGGCGCCAGGCCGTGGCGCGGGCCCAGGTGCAGCAGGATGTTGGCCGTCTGGCCGATCACCAGCTCGCCGTCGACCAGGTAGGGCGGGGCGAACGGCGGGTGGTCGCCCTGCGCCAGGTCAGCCATGAGAGCCGCCTCGCCGCCGCCGCTGTCGGGACCGGCGCGCGCCACGTCGACATAGGCCGCGTCGGCCTCCTCCAGCGCCAGGCGCACGAACTCGCCGCGTCCCTGGATCGTGGGCCAGTAGTGCAGTTGATAGGTCATTCGGAAGAAACAGGTGAGGCGGCGGAAAGGATGCGCGGGACGCCCCTAACGCCGTCCCAATTCAACCGTCATTCCCGCCCTTG
>NZ_JBFTZS010000045.1:0-16078 GCF_056406675.1 Caulobacter sp. P1_B12_2
GGAAGGCTATGCGCCCGTCCTGGAAAAGTCCGGCCCGCCGCCGCCCGCTTCGGCCGGCGCCGTGGTCGAACTGCTGAAGGTGCTGCTCAAGGCGCGCGCCGAGGAGGCCGGCGTGGCTTCCAAGCTGATCGCCACGGTCTCGGACCTGGAAAAGATCGCCGCCGACGACGAGGCCAATACGCCCGCCCTGCAAGGCTGGCGGCTGGAAGCCTTCGGGTCTGACGCCCTGAAGATCAAGCGCGGTGAATTGGCGCTTGTGCTGGACGGGACCCGGGTTCGTGTGGTGGAAGTGCGTCGCGCGCCCAAGCCGGACTAAGGGCGCGGGAGGATCATAGTCCTCCAGCGTCCGGCGTCAGTTCGGTCGGGGGACTTTAGCGTGCGTATAACATGGGACAGCTTGGCCGAAGCCTATAGGCCCGCGGCGGTTTCCCATCAGCGCCAGATTCCCCTGCGCATTTTCATCATCGTCGTGCTCTGCGCGATGTTGGGGTGGCGGTCCACCTTCGCCTTCCTGATCCCCTGGGGCGTCGCCAGCCTGGTGGCCCAGCTCGTCGAGTACGGCGCGCTCAGGGACTTCCTGAAACGGCCAGCGCCGGGTCGCGCCGTGGCGTACGCCATCGCCGCCGACGTCTTCCTGGCCATCGTGTTCGGTTGGGTTGTCGTACCGATGTGGGCGATCGGAACGCCGGTGGCGTCCGCCGCCGCCGTGGTGCTGGCCACCGGTTCGGTGCTGACCGCCCTGATGGGCGCGGAGGGCTGCGTGGTGGCCTTCCTGGCGGCGGTGGCGCCGCACATGGCCTACATGTTCGTCCTGCCGTTCGTCGGCGCCACGGCGCAGGACCGGATGGCGCCGTACTACGTCGTCGGCGTGGGGCTGTTCACCCTGGTGCTGGGCCTGGTGTTCGCCTGGTCGCACCGCACCTTCGCGGCCGAGCGCGCGGCGCGTAGGACCGCCGAGGCCCAGACGGCGGCCAAGTCGGCCTTCATCGCCATGGTCAGCCACGAATTGCGCACGCCGCTGGGCGCGATCCTCAGCGGGGCCGCCGATCTGGCGCGAGACACCACCGACGCCCAAACCCAGGACAAGGGCGCCCTGATCGCTGACGCCGGCGCCATGATGCGAAGCCTGCTCAACGACCTGCTCGACCATTCCAAGATCGAGGCCGGCCACATGAGCGTGGAGGTCCTGGATTTCGATCCAAAGGCCCTGGTCAACGACACCGTGCGGTTCTGGCGGGCGGGCGCCAAGGCCAAGGGCCTGTCGCTGAAGACGACGGGCGGTCGCGACCTGCCGGCCTGGCTGCGCGGCGATCCCGTCCGCATCCGCCAGATTCTCAACAACCTGCTGTCCAACGCCATCAAGTTCACCGCCGAAGGCCGGGTCGAGGTCGCCGTCGAGGCCCGCCGCCAGGGTGAAGTCTGGCTGCTGAGCGTGGCGGTCAGCGACACCGGGCCGGGGCTCACCCATGAGCAGTTGTCGCGCCTGTTCACCGCCTATGACCAGTTGGGGGCCGACACCGCGCGGACCTTCGGCGGCACGGGACTGGGCCTGTCGATCAGCCGCGACCTGGCCCAGCTGATGGGCGGCGACCTGATCGCCCAGGCCCCGGTCGGCGGCGGCGCGCGTTTCGTGCTGAGCCTGCCTGCGCCGGAAGGCGCCGCGCCGCCCAAGCCCGCGCCCCCGGCGAGCGCGCCGCAGGTCTTCGCCGGCGCCCCGACGGCCTTGGTTGTCGACGACCACGAGGTCAATCGCCGGGTTCTCGACCAGATCCTGCGCGCGCTCGGGCTGCGGGTCGAGACCGCCGCGGACGGCGAGGCCGCCCTGACGATCGCCAGCGCTCAACGGTTCGATGTGATCCTGATGGACGTCAACATGCCGGGGTTGGACGGACTGGACGCCACGCGGCGTCTGCGCGCCCGCGGACCCAACACGGTCACGCCCGTGATCGCGGTCACCGCCGGTGTCTCACCGGCCCAGCGCGAGGCCTGTGCGGCCGCGGGCATGACCGACTGCATCGAAAAGCCGTTCGAGGTCGTCGGACTGCACGCGGCCCTGGCCCGGGCCCTGGAGGGGCAGGCGGTCTAGACCGGCTGGGCGGCCCCGCGCTCCATCGCCGCGGCGATCGCCTCGATCAGCTTGCCGGCGTCCACGGGCTTGGCCACCACGCCGTCCATGCCGGCCTGCTCGTACTCCAGCACCTGGTGGCTCATCACATTGGCCGACAGGGCCAGGATAGGGGTCGGCGACAGGCTGTGAGCGGTCTCGCGCTCGCGGATCGCGCGGGTGGCCTCGATGCCGTTCATCACCGGCATCTGGACGTCCATCAGGATCAGGTCGAAGTCGTCGGCGTGGAAGGCGTCCAGCGCCTCGCGGCCGTTGGCCACGGTGTGCAGATCGACGCCGGCCGGCTCGAGCAGGGCCCGCAGGATGAACTGGTTGGTGGCGTTGTCCTCGGCCGCCAGGATGCGCAGCGAGCGGATGTCGCCCTCGCCGGGCGCGGGATCCAGATCGTCCGCCGCGTCGGCCCGCGCGAACGGCAGGCGGAAGACGAAGGTCGAGCCCTGGCCCGCGGCGCTGTCCATGCGCAGCGTCCCGCCCATGCGCCCGACCAGCTCGCGCGAGATGGCCAGGCCCAGGCCCGTGCCGCCGAACCGGCGGGTGGTCGAGCTGTCGGCCTGGACGAACTTCTCGAACAGGGCCGCGATGCGCTCGGGAGCGATGCCGATGCCGGTGTCGGACAAGGAGAAGGTCAGCCCTTCGGGCGTCGCCTCCACGGTCAGCCGGATCTTGCCCGAGGGCGTGAACTTCACGGCGTTGGACGCCAGGTTGGACAGCACCTGGCGCAGCCGCACGCTGTCGCCGCACCAGGCCCCCAGGGCGTCGGGCCCGATCTCGGTGACGAAATCGACGTCCTTCTGGTGCGCCAGCAGGGCGAACGGACGGCAGGCGGCGGCGACCGTCTGGGCCAGGTCGAACACGTGGTCGTCCAGCTCGAAGCGGCCGGACTCGATCTTCGACAGGTCCAGCACGTCATTGAGAATGGCCAGCAGGGTCTCGCCGCTGTCGCGGATGATCTTCAGATGCTCGCGGTGCGGCGAGCCCAGGCCGCTCAGCTCCATCACCTGGGCCATGCCCAGCACGCCGTTCAGGGGCGTTCGGATCTCGTGGCTGATATTGGCCAGGAACTGCGACTTGGCGAGATTGGCGCTCTGGGCGCGGTCGCGGGCTTGAACCACCTCGGCGAGGGCGGCCTTCTGGCCGGCTTCCGAGGCGTCGAGCTCGCGCAACACTTGGCGGATGCGCAGGGCCAGGGCCAGGCCTGCGACGACCAGCAGCAGGACGCCGGGCAGGACCAGGGGCGCGGCCTTGCGCACCGCGTCCAGTCCCGGCTGTTTGGGATCCCAGGCCAGCCAGCCCAGGGGCAGGCCGCCGGGGTCGTGCAGGACGGTGCTCGCGGCCTTGTCCGGCGCCGTCTCCAGGACCCGCGGCCGCCGGATCCGCATCTCGTCGGACAGAACGGGTAGGAGATGGCGATCGACCCGCTGGGCGCACAGCACGATCACCGCCGGCTCGGCGCGGCGGACATAGCCCGCCTTTTCCGGCGTGACCGTCGAGACGGCGACCATGTAGATCTGCTCGCCCGCCCGAACGACGCCGTGAGCGGTTTCCGCGACGGTCGCGACCTGGGGACCGACCGGTTTGCGAAGGGCCCGGGCGGCGACGGCGACGGCTTCCTGACGACGGACCTCGGCGATCAGGGCGCCGGCGGCCTTGACGATCGAGGCCTGGCTCTCGGGCGCGACGCGCCCTTGCTCTGCCCAGGCGTAGAAGGGGCGGTCCTGGGCGTCCAGCATGACGGCCAGGTCGTCGCCCCGGTTGTTGGCGTAATAGGAGCCGATCTCGTGATCCAGCCAGCCGACGTCCGCGCCCGGACGCAGCAACTCGTAAGCCTGGTCCCAAACGGCGGCGGCGGCCACGTCGCTGTCCAGTCGCTCCAGCGACCGCTCCAGGGTCTGCGCGACGACGACATGCTCCTCGCGCGCCTGCAGGCGGTCGACGGACACGGCGGCGAAGGCCAGCAGGGCGCAGCCGCCCAGGACGACGATCGTCACGACGATCGCCCCCAAGACCAGCAAGCTGCGCACCGCGCGGCGGCCGGCCGGCATGCCGTTCAAGATGTCGGTCCCCCTGGACATGGCCCCAAATGGCATGCGCGCGTGTTCAAACAGTAAAGGTTGCGCGTCTGCGTAACGCGGGTTTGCGAAGGGGGTTCCGGTTCCTTTACGGGGCGATGTTCGGGATGAGGTTGCTCGCGGCCAGGGCCAGCGAGCCCAGGATCACGGCGTGAAAGACCAGGCCGACGATCACGGTGCGCTTCACCGACCAGCCGGCGTCGGCCGCGAAAGCATGGGCCAGGTCGTTCTGCAGGCGGCGGGCCGGGCCGACGACGGACACGTCGCTGTGGTTGGCGAGTCTCAGTTCTGGCCGCGCGCGTGGCGCGGGAAAGGCGACGATAGAATCTTCGACGTGTTCGACTTCGACGATCCGCTGCTTCTGCATGGATGTGCTCCCCGTTGATAAGGTGGAGCTTGCGGCGCCTGTGGATAACAAACCGTGCTCATCGAGCGATGTTCGTTGCGGCGGCCTGTCGCGGGCGCGCTGAAGGGCCAAAAGAAAGGGCCGGCTCCTTTCGGAACCGGCCCCATCTCATGACGATCACTTCCGATCAGTACTGGAAGCGGACGCCCACCTTGAAGGTCCGGCCGATCAGGCCGGGGAAGTGGAAGGCGCTCAGATAGTTCGGGTTGGAGGTATAGGCGCCCGGCGCCACCGGGGCCCGTGCGTCGAACACGTTGCCGATGTTGCCGTAGATCTGCACCTGATCGGTCACCTGGGCGGTGCCGTTCATGTCGACATTGATGAAGTCCTTGACGTAGCAGAACTTCTGCCCCATCGCGACGTCACCGTTATTGTACAGGTTTCCGTTGCCGCAGCTGGTGTCCGCGTACACATCGGCGGCGACCTGCTTGATCTTGGCGACATAGTAGGCGGTGGCCGACAGCGTGTACTTCTCGCCGAACTCGAAGGTGTTCTGCCAGTTGCCGCGCCAGTTGGGCGTGCCGTTACCGGCCGACAGGCCGTTGGGGCCCAGCGTGCCGGCGTACTTCTGCACCTTGCCGTCAGGCGTGTGCAGGTCCGACTGGATCACGTGGGTGACTTCCAGGCGGCTGATCAGCCGAACGCCTTCGGTGATCGGCAGCTTGGCCGTGGCGGCGAAGTCGACGCCAGAGGTCAGCTGGTAGTTGGCGTTGACGAACGGGGCGTTGATGATCAGCACCCGCGGCAGGGCGTTGGGGAACAGCGGATCGACGCCGTCGACGACGTTGCACGAATAGCCCGGGCCCACCGCCGCAACCGCGGCGCAGGCGTCGGTCTGGTTCGTCTTGCTGTAGTAGGCGGCGCGCGCCTGGGCGAGCAACGGACCGGCGACGATCAGGCCGTCCTTCTTCACGTTGTAGTAGTCGACCGTCATGCTGAGCCAAGGGGTCGGCTCGAAGATGGCCCCGGCCGTGAAGCTGCGCGAGATTTCCGGCTTCAGGTCAGGGTTGCCGTTATAGCCGCCGCCGATCGAGTACTGGCCGGCATAGGGGTTCTTGTTGCCGCCGGTGACCGTGCCGCCATGGGCGTTCTGGAAGCTGACCGGCGGGGTGTAGTTCGAGAAGCCGGCATATTGCGAGCGCGGGCTGGCTTCGGCGAAGGTCGGGGCGCGGAAGCCCTCGGCATAGGTGCCGCGGAAGGCCAGCTGCTTGATCGGCGTGTACTTCACCCCGAACTTCGGAGAGAAGTGCCCGTAGCCTTCCGAATAGTGGTCATAGCGCCCCGAGACGTCGAGTTCGACATTCTCGAGCACCGGAGCCAATATTTCGAAATAGCCGGCCGACACGGTGTGCTTGCCGAACGCCGACGAGGTGGTCAGGGTCCAGGTGTCGAGACGGGCGTTCTGGTTGTTGTTCTCCAGCTCCTCGCGACGGATCTGGCCGCCCAATGCCAGCTGCAGGTCGCCGCCGGGCAGGGTCCACAGGCTCTTGGTGATCGAACCTTCCACGGCCATCAGCGACGAATGCGAGGGCGTGGTGATGTCCGGCGCGATCGAATTGCGGACCGCGGCGGTGTTGAGGTTCGGGTTCACGAAGTTATAGGCGCCGGTATTGATCGCCTTCAGCGTGTTGGCGATGTTCAGATAGCCGTGCTGCGTAAGGGTCAGGTTGTCCTTGGCGCCGACGGCCTCGACCCGCCAATCCCAGCCTTCGCCGAAGCTGCCGGTCAGGCCGGCGGTGCCACGGATGACTTCGTTGCGGCGGTCGCTAGCGAACGGGATGTCGCCGAAGATGTAGTAGATGCGCGCCGCGCCGTTCGCCGGATCGTTGGCGTAGGTGGCGGCATACGGGTTGTTCGGGTTCAGGGTGCGATCGGCGGCGCTGACGCAGTTCACGCCGGACGAGCAGATCCAAACCGGCAGGACCATGCCGGGATTGTTGGACGCCACCGAAGCGGGCGCGCCGAACGGCTGACGCAGGCGCGTGTTCTGCGGCTGGCCCTTGATGCTGACGTCGCTGCGCGAGAAGCTGCCGGTGGCGTAGGCTTCGACGGCCTCGCTGAGGCGGACGCTCAGGCGGCCGTTGACCGCGAAGCGCTTCTGCAGCGGCGCGATCTGGTTGTACTTGTCGGCCAGATTGTACTTGCAGCTGGTGCCTTGGGCGGCGCCCGAGGTGACGGTGAAGGTCCCGTCCGGGCAGTTCAGGTTCAGCGCCTGGTACTGGTTGGTGAACGCCGAGCCGGCGGTGCCCGCCAGCGGGTTGTTCAGGTCGGTCTGGCCCACCCGCGTGACGACGGCGGTCGGCGTTCCGGTCAGCGGCACCAAGCTGCTGTCGGCGGTGTTGTTGTCCACCCCGCCGATCGAGGTCAGGTCCAGGTTGTTGTAGGGGAAGCCGCGGCTGTGGTTGGTGACCCGGCCGTCCTTCTGGTACTCGCCGTTGATGTAGACGTTCCAGCCGCTCTCGGCGTAGTCGCCATAGCCCAGGGTCAGGTCGGCGCGCTCGTGCTCGGCGTCGCTCTTCCRGCTCTGGCCGGCCTCGATGCTGCCCATGGCCCCGACGAAGGTCTTCTTCAGTTTCAGGTTCACAACGCCGCCGATGGCGTCGGCGCCGTACGACGACGAGGCGCCGTCTTTCAGCACTTCGATGCTGTCGATCAGGCTGAACGGAATCGAATTCAGGTCGACATAGGCGTTATGGCCGTCGTCGTTCAGCGGGAAGTTGGCCGAGCGCAGGCCGTCGACCAGCACGAGGGTGGACGAAACGCCCAGGCCGCGCAGCGAGACGGCCGAGCCGCCGGCGCTGAAGCCGCCCTGGAAGCCCGTGGGGATCGAACCGGCGCCGTCGGCCGAGATCGAACGAATGGCGTCGGCCGCCGTGCTGATGCCCGCATGTTGCAGGTTCTCGGAGGTCAGGACGGTGACCGGCGAGGGCGTTTCAGTGTCCGTGCGGCGGAACAGCGAACCGGTGACGACGATTTCCTCAACCTCGGTCTGGTCCGCCGCAGCGGCCGGCGCGGCGGTCTGGGCGGCGGCTTGGCTGGTCGCGAACATGGCCACGGCGGCGCCGCAGATCATCGTCGAGGCGAGCAAACGCTCTCGGAAGGGTTTAGTATTCAAGGCGTGTCCCCACTGAATGACCGCACCTCTCGGGGTGCGGTGAAGAGCCGGCATTCAGATTTTCTGATTCCGACGGCAGCAGGGCTACAGATCGTTGAGACGACGGGTCAACAATCATTCCATTAATGAAATGTAACGTGGTTTTTATGTCGCATATGCGTGTTTATCGTTTCACGATAGCAACAAAGGCAACTTTATCGATTGTCGATAGGTGCAAACGCTCAGACGTAGAGTGAGCGTCGGATTTTAAACTTATACAGCTTTTACGAGCATTGCCGCCGGCGTCGTCAGAGCGCCGTGATCTTGACCTTCAAGCCTAGCAAGGCGGCCAAGGCGCCCGCTCTTTTGGCAGTCTGCTCGCCAAGGAGAAGGTCGGCGTAACCCGGCTCGGCGGTCAGCAGCAGGTCGCCCTTGTCGATGATCAGCCGCGACCGAGCCAGGAGCGGCGCGCTGCGGCCCGACAGGTCGCAGCCCAGACGGATGGCGGCGCCGACGGCTCGGGCCCGCTTGAGGCGTCCGGGCGACAGCAGGCGCTCCAGCACCTCCATCTCCGGCGGGGTGAAGGCCGTGGCGTGGCGCGCGAAGGCCGCCGCGGCCAGGAAGGCGCGTTCGGCGTGGGTCTGGCCCGCGATCGGCGCGCGCAGCACCTGCTCGAACACCAGGTCGGCGCGATGATCCGGGTGAAGGCGGGCGCCCAGGTCGGCCAAGCGGCAGGCGGCCGAGGCCAGGACGGCGTCGCGTTCGCCGAAGCAGGGCGGCAGTTGGGCCAGGGCCGGCGCAAGCCAAGTGTCCAGCGCCGCGCCCAGTTCGTCGGCCACGCCTTGCCGGGCCCCCAGGGAGGCGCAGCCTTCAATGAGCGGGTCCAGTCGGCGCACGCCGGGCGGCATGGCCTCGAACAGCAACCCCTCGCGCACGCCATAGGCCGAGATCTCGATGCGCTTGAAGTCCAGGCTTTCGATCAGCTGCTCCAGCACCACGGCCGCGTAGGGCAGGGTCTCCGAGCGCTTCTTGCTCATGCCCTCGATGCGTTCCAGCGAGCTCTTCGACTGGTGGGCGACCAGCCGGGCGGCGTCCAGGGCCTCGGCGCGGCTGATGCTGTACTGATGGACGACGTGCAGCGGATAGCCGGTCAGGCGCATGTGCAGCAGGGCCAGGTTCCGCCAGGCGCCGCCGACCGCGTGGAAGACGTCGGTCTTGAAGGCTTCGGCCACCGGGGCCAGGCGCTGGGCGCACAGGCGGCGCACCTTCTCCAGATCGAAGCCGTCCGACAGGCCCAGGCTGAACGGACCCAGCGGCAGGGTGACGCCCAGGCCCGCGCCGGTGGACTCCAGCCGGATCAGCTCCAGGCTGGCGCCGCCCAGGTCGCCGACCACGCCCGTGGCGTCGGGCGCGCCGGCCAGCACGCCCAGGGCCGCATAGCGGGCCTCTTCCTCGCCCGACAGCACGCGGGTGGAAAAGCCGGTCTCGGCCAGGATCTGCTTGACGAAAGCGGCCCCATCCTTGGCCTCGCGCACGGCGGCGGTGGCGGCGATGAAGGTCTCGGCCGGCTTGACCGCTTCGAGTACGGCGCGGAAGCGCTTGAGCGCCGCCAGGGTCTGGGCCACGCCCTCGGGGTTCAGCTTGCCGCCGTCGCCGAGGTCACGGCCAAGCCCGGCCAGGACCTTCTCGTTGAAGACGGTCCAGATCGCGCGGCCTTCCAGCCGGTACACCACGAGGCGGACCGAGTTGGAGCCGATATCGATAACGGCCGCGTCGCGCGGCGCCGCAAAAGGCATGGAGCTGGTTTAGCCTATTGGGCGGGGAGGGGAAGGCGGCGCGAGCAAAAAGCTTCCCCCTTCGCCAAGTCAGCGCTTCAGGCCGACCAACGGCGCGGGGTCGTTCAGCGTTTGCCGGCAGGCGCGCAGCCGCCAGCCCGCCTCGCCCTTGTCGTAGTAGCAGGAGCCGAAGCTGACCGGTTTGCCGTTGGCGCGGCGACCGCCCTTGGTCATGGCATATCTGTTGTCGGGGCTGATCAGCAGGTGCTCGACCGGCTTGGCGCGGACGGGGCAATGGCCCCACGAGCGCCCGTGGCCCATCACCTGCCAGCCTGGTCCGTAGATCACGCCCGACTTGAACAGGGCGCGCTCGTGCGCCTTGGCCCAAGCCAGGTCGTAGGCGTCGCCGACCTGGCTGTCGCCGGGCACGCCGGGCAGGGCGAAGATCGCGCAGATCTCGGCCTGCTGGCTGGGACGAGGGCCGCAGGCGCTCAGGCTCAGCGCCGCCAGCACGATCAGCGCGCGCCTCACCCCCGCTTACGCGGTCCGACGTGGTCGAAGGCCTGAGGCAGGTCCTTCACCTTGTGGCCGCGGCCCGACAGGCTGGGATTGGTCATGAAGTATTCGTGGGCCGAGAAGGCGCCCTTGCGGTCCCAGGCCGGGTCGCGGGCGTAGCTGCCCTCGCTGTCGAGGTTCCAGCTCTGAGCCTCGTCGTTGAGGTTGGCGACCATGATCTGGTTCAGCACCTGCTGGTGCACCGTGGGGTTTTCGACCGGGACCAGGCTTTCCACCCGGCGGTCCAGGTTGCGCGGCATCCAGTCGGCCGAGCTGATGAAGACCCGGGTCTGGGCGCTGGGCATCGCCCCGCCGCAGGCGAAGGCCACCACGCGGGCATGCTCCAGGAACCGGCCGACGATCGACTTGACGCGGATGTTCTCCGACAGGCCCTTGATGCCCGGACGCAGGCAGCAGATGCCGCGCACGACCAGGTCGATCTGCACGCCGTCCTGGCTGGCGCTGTAGAGGGCGTCGATGATCTGCGGGTCGACCACGGCGTTCATCTTGGCCCAGATCGCCGCCGGCTTGCCCTCGCGGGCGTTACGGGCCTCGGCCGCGATCATCTTCAGCAGGTCAGGCTTCAGCGTCTCGGGCGAGAAGCTCAGCTTTTCCAGCCCGTGCGGCTGGGCGTAGCCGGTGATGAAGTTGAACAGCTTGCCGCCGTCGCGGCCCAGGGCCGGGTCGCAGGTGAACAGGCTGAGGTCGGTGTAAACCCGCGCCGTCTGCGGGTGATAGTTCCCGGTGCCGAAGTGGCAATAGGTGCGCAGGGCCTCGCCCTCGCGCCGCACCACCACCGACAGCTTGGCGTGGGTCTTCCAGTCGACGAAGCCGAACACCACGTGGACGCCGGCCCGCTCCAGGTCGCGGGCCCACTTCAGGTTATTTTCCTCGTCGAAGCGCGCCTTGATCTCGACCAGCGCCGTGACGTTCTTGCCGTTGTCGGCCGCCTCGATCAGGGCCGCGACGATCGGGCTGTCCTTGGACGTCCGGTACAGGGTCTGCTTGATCGCCACCACGTTCGGATCGCGGGCGGCCTGGCGCACGAACTGCACCACCACGTCGAAGCTCTCGAACGGGTGATGGACCAGGATGTCCTTCTCGCGGATCGCCGCGAAGCAGTCGCCGCCGTGGTCGCGCACGCGCTCGGGGAAGCGGGCGTTGTAGGGCTTGAACTTCAGGTCCGGGCGGTCGGGCGGGATCAGCTCGGCCATCTGGGCCAGGCCCAGCTTGCCGTCGACCAGCACCACGTCCTCGGGCTGGGCGCGCAGGCCCTCGATGATGAACTCGCGCAGGTCCTCGGGCATGGTAGTCTGGATCTTGACCCGCACCACGCGGCCCAGGCGACGCTTCTTCAGCCGCGCCTCGAACTCGCGCACCAGATCCTCGGCCTCTTCCTCGATCTCCAGGTCGCTGTCGCGGATCAGGCGGAACAGGCCGCGGCCCTCGACCTCGTAGCCGGGGAACAGGTGGCCCAGGAACAGGATGATGAAGCTTTCCAGCGCCACGATCCGCCGCTCGCGCTTGCGCGTGGTCTTGGCCGGGGCCTGGCTCAGCTCCCAGAACCGCTGCACCTGACTGGGCACCGGCACCAGGGCGTACAGGTGCTTGTCGTCGGCGATGCGACGCAGCTTCAGCGCCAGACAGAAGCCCAGGTTCGGGATGAACGGGAACGGGTGGGCCGGATCGATGGCCAGGGGCGTCAGCACCGGGAACATCCGGGTCAGGAAGATCTCCTCGGCCCGCTCGTGGTCGGGGCCGACGATGTCCTTGGCGTCCAGCAGCTTGAGGCCCTCGCCCCACAGCTCGGCCCGCACCTCTCGCCAGATCCGCTGCTGCTCGGCCATCAGCTCGGCGGCCGAGGCGTTGATCCGCGACAGCTGCTCGCCGGGCGTCAGCCCGTCCTGGCTGACCACCCGCACGCCCTCGCGCACCTGGCCCTTCAGGCCGGCCACGCGGACCATGTAGAATTCGTCGAGGTTGTTGGCCGAGATCGACAGGAACCGCAGCCGCTCCAGCAGCGGGTGGCGAAGATTGCCGCTCTCCTCCAGGACCCGCTGGTTGAAGGCCAGCCACGAGGTCTCGCGGTTGAAGAACCGCTCGGGCGAGGCCAGCAGCTCGTCGTCCAGCCGCAGGCCCGCCAGGTCCGGCGCGGCCGGCGACGGCGCGGCGGGCAGGTCGAGGGCTGTGGCGGCGTCAGTCATGGAAAGCTCCGGTTTACCGGGTACAGAGTGACCGAGGGTGGTGACAGGAGCAAGACAAACGCCCGTGCGGACCTCGGCGTCGCAAGCTTTGCCTGGAAGATGTTCCCAAAGGTTTGAGGCGCCCCTCTTCCCCCTGCGGGGGAAGACGACCGCGAAGCGGTCCGTAGGGGGCAAGTGTTCGCCGCCTCAGTCCTCGTCGTCTTCGGGATCCCCGAAATCCAGCACCGCCAACGCCAGCGCCTTGTTCACCTCGCGCCCCTGCTCGATGGACGCCTCGTCCAGGGCCGCCACCGCGGCCAGGGCGGCCGGCGCGGAGCGGGGCAGCCTGGCCATCAGATAGGGATAGAGGTCGCCCGTCGGCCGGATGCCCGCCGCCTCGAAGCCGCGCCGCAGCACCGCCTCCAGCACCACGTCGTCGGGCTCGTCGATGCGGGCCACGGTCAGGGCGTTGAGCCGCGAGCGCAGGTCGGGCACCGCCGCCTCCCAGGCCACGGGGGCCAGGCGGCCGGTCAGCAGCAGGCTGCCGCCGTCGACCCCGGCCATGTTGATCAGGTGGAACAGGGTCTCGTCGTCGACCAGGTCGCCGTCAGAGCGGCGGTCTACGTCCTCGACCAGCAACGGCCGGCCGCGCAGCGAGGCCAGGTCGAGCGGCTGGCCATGGGTGGAGGCCGCCTCGATCGTCACGGCCGAGGCCCGCCGGGCCCAGTCGCGCGCCAGATGCGTCTTGCCCGCGCCCGCCGGCCCGACCAGGGCCATCCGCCCGTCGGGCCAGGCCGGCCAGGCGTCCAATCCCTCCAGCGCCTGGACATTGGTCGGCGACGACGCGAACGACTCCCGGTCCCAGCAGGGCGGGTCGGTCAGCGGCAGTCGGAACTGACGGGGCAAGGCGGCGTCCGGACGTGGTTACTCTGTTACCGGAGATATAGGGCGCGTCGCGGGTGAGGGCGAGGGTGTGAGGCGGCTTGGCTGGGGATGAGGAAGGGAGAGGTGTGGATGGGAAAAAGCGCTCGCTCTGCTTCCCACCTCCCCAACGTCCGTCATTCCCGCCCTTGTGGCGGGAACCCCTCGCGCCGCCGCATGGGCGGTAGGGTGGCGCGCCAGCGCGCCAAGGCAGCACATGTTCAGCTGAAGCAGGGCGCTGCTAGTGTCCGCGCCCCACAGCGACCGATGTGGATCAGTCCTCTAGACTGTCCACGCGAGAGGTGAGGTCTTCAACCTCACTCTCCAACTCGGCAATCCGGCCTTCGAGCTCCGCGACCTTGGCGGACTCGTTAGCGGTAGCGTCGGCGACATCCGCAGCTATATCCGCGACCTCGTCACGCTGCTTAGCGCTTAGACCGGGGGCGCTACATGCGGCCAGTGTTAGGCAAAGCACCAGAATCGCGATGCGATTCATTGTCTGCCCCTAACATTGGGCCGCGCGTGGCCTAGCTTCACGCAAGCTTAGCGAGACCATAAGGTAAAGCCAGCACCGATACGGGAGCCTGGTTTCCTGCGGAGAGCCAACGCCAGCATTTTATCCGACCAGACAATTAGCGTGWTTGCTTTGGGCACCCGCCGCCCCTCAAACCTGCCGAGGAACCGGCGTCCAGTTGAACACCCCCTCATAAAGATCATCCCAGCGCGGATTGTCACGTTCGATCAGGTTGATCTTCCACTGGCGCGGCCAGCGCTTGATCGAGGTCTCGCGCTGGATGGCGTCGGTCATCTGATGGTGGACCTCGTACCAGACCAAACGGGTGAGGCCATATTGCCGCGTGAAGCCGCCGACGCCTTCGCGATGCTGGATGATCCGGCTTTCGAACCGGCCGGTGACGCCGGTGTAGAGCGTGCCGCGATAGTGGTCGGTCATCATGTAGACCGCGATCCAGGCGTCAGCGGCGACCATTGGGACCTGCAAGGGTGAGTGAAGCTACAGGTTGATTTTATTCGACGCAACTCAACCGTCAATCGCCGCGAATTCCGAGTGTGGCGCGCTAGCGCGCCAAGGCCTCTCACCGTCGGCTGAACCAGGGGTTCCCGCCACAAGGGCGGGAATGACGGACGTTGGGATGTTGAGGTGTTGGGGAGCGGCGATGCAGCTCGCTATATGTCCGTCATGACCACCCCCCAAGACCTCGCCGCCTGGCGCGCCCGCATCACCAAGCCCGCCGGGCCGCTGGGGAACGCCTCGCGCGCCGTCCAGCGGAAGATCAACACGATCATTCCCGAGAAGGTCCACGCCGCGATCACCGCCGCCATGGAGGGCATGACCCGGGCGATCCTGACCGGGGCCGACTTCGCCACGGCCTCGCCGTTGCGCGACGCCGGCCTGGATGAGCGCGAGGCCAAGGCCCTGGCCGCCATCGACGGCTGGAAGAAGGCCGCCGGGGCCGAGGGCGGCGTGGCGGGGGCGGGCGGGTTCCTGCTGGCGGCGGCCGACTTCCCGCTGCTGATGAGCTTCAAGCTGAAGCTGCTGTTCGAGATCGCCGCCCTCTACGGCCATGACGGCGGCGCGCTGAGCGAGCGGCTCTATATCCTGCACATCTTCGAGCTGGCCTTCTCGGACGTGGAGCATCGCATCCAGGTGCTGGAGGCCATGGACGACTGGGACTCGCGCCCGCATCCCGCCGACCTGAAGGACTTCGACTGGCGGGCGTTCCAGCAGCAGTATCGCGACCACATCGACCTGGCCAAGCTGGCCCAGATGCTGCCCATCGTCGGCGCGCCGGTCGGGGCCGTGGTCAACTGGCGGCTGACGGCGCACCTGGGGAAGACGGCGATGATGGCCTACCGGATGCGGTGGCTGCGGGGACATGCACTCACGTCGTGACCTCGGAGACTTCGCGGTGCGCATGATGTGTGTGCGTGTCCCCATCGTCGTCCGCTGAGCCAGGGTGTTCTTCGGGATGAAGATCGAGCGCCGGGGATGACGGTGGGGACACGCACTCACCCCACCACTCGGGATTGATTTGCGGGACCATGGCCATGAGTGCATGTCCCCGGCGCGCGGCCGTGTAAGGTCGCGCCATGCCCGCACCCACCACCCGCGCCAGTCGCCTGATTCCCRCCAGTCCCGACGCCGTCTGGGACGCCCTGATGGACCCCAAGGCCCTGGTCGAATGGCTGCCGCCCGGCGACATGACCGGAAAGATGCACGCCTTCGACGGCCGCGAGGGCGGCGGGTTCGAGATGTCGCTCTACTATCCGGAGGGCGAGGCCGAGGACGTCGGCAAGACCGCCGCCCGCGAGGACCGCACCCGCGTGCGGTTCACCAGCCTGGAGCCGGGACGGCGCGTGGTCTGGGCGGTGCTGTTCGACACCGACGATCCGTCGCTGCAATCGCAGATGACCATGACCGTGACCCTCGACCCCGCCGACGACGGCACGCGGGTCAGCCTGGTGTCCACGGACCTGCCGCCGGGCCTGAAGCCGGCGGACAACGCGGCGGGATCCCGGCAGAGCCTGGAGAAGCTGGCGAAGTGGTTCAGGAAATAGACACTCTCTGATCCGCTCATCCCGGCGAAGGCCGAGACCCAGATGGAATAGCTGTGAGGCTGACGCCAAACGCTCGGAGCTCTTCCAACCCGCCACACCGCTACGGGATCTGGGTCCCGGCCTTCGCCGGGATGAGCGGATTTTGTGGGCTTATGCTCTACGTAGAGCCAACAAACCCTCGCGATTTCAACGCCCTGAACTTTCTCGACCGAACTTATCCCCATCCTCCAAACCGGCCGTATCCTGTTCCCACCTCGTTGCAGGGAAAGGGCGCATGGCCAGCGACCGATGCGGCGGCGGGGGGCGATCGAGCGGAGAGCGCTCATCGACGTCGGGCTCGCGTGCGTAGGAGTTGGACGACCTCGTGGTTCTT